>JALTPW010000673.1 GCA_026999335.1 Chromatiales bacterium | reverse complement strand
AATACATATATCCAGAAGGAAGTTCAAACTCCTTATCTCCGACCTTAAATATAAGCCCAGGAACTCTTATAAAATCTGCAAGAAAGCCTCCTGGTCTGAAGTCAAGGAACTGAGCCTTCACGAGCTCATGCTGTTCAAAAGCCATCCCTTCCCTCCACTTCTCCCCATACATGTCTTGGAAGGCAACCCTCTGCAGTCCTTCAACCATTGCAAGAGCACCTGCAAGACGTTCAGGATGATTATAAAACGCCTTGAATATCTTAGGCAGAACTCTATACTGAAAACTTATGAATGGAACAATTGTATCCCTAAGTTGTCTGACTACAACAGGTAAGTCTTCGTAATAGCCATAAGCATAGAGAGCCTGCCTGTAAGCCTCCTTTGGGTCATAGCCTTCAAAGCGAAGTTTTCTGTAGAGCCCAAATCTCCAGAGTTCGTCTATTCTTCCAAAGCCCTTAGTTATGACCTTTGAGCTAAACAGATATGCAGATGTGAGCTGTTTTCGGATCCAACTTGATTCCTCCTTCACAAGTTGCCTTATCTTCATAATTTCTTCTGGAACCGCAGTCTCCCAAGCAAAGGTTCCCTGAAACAGTCCCCACTTTTTAGCTTCTTCAAGTATAGCCCTTGAGGCTCTGTCCTTCGCTATGAAGCCATCAATGGAGTGCATCAGAATTGTTGCTGGGTCATGACCATGAGCGTAACTTATGAAGAAATTACCGAAGAATGCATTCTCAAAAGATTTTATAGAGGCTCCAAGTCTAAAGTTCTTCCAGAATCTATTAGCCAGAGCCAAGCCCTGACCTATTAATGGGAACTCAGGAGGTCTGTATTCTTCCATCTCTATAAAGGCGTCAACCATCTTCTTTATGTCTGGACTTACATATTTACCTGTAAGCTGACCATAGGCTCTAATTACAGGGCTGTAGCCGCGTCTTCCTGGTTTTGGCTCAGAAAGTTTAATATATCCTGCAGCCTTACCTCTCTGCGGATCAGAAATTACGTGCCCAGATAGCTTTCCAAGCTCATTCAGATAGTTGTAAACATGAAGCCTTCTTAAGAGTCTGAGATCTTGAGAAAGCTGAATATAGAGTGAGGCTGCAAGATCAAAGATCAGAGATTCGTTATCTGGTCTCGCAGTCTCCCTCCACCAGCCTTTCTTCTTTCCTCTCTTCAGGTTAGTAAAAACCCAGGTTCTGCCTTTGTCGTCTGTGAAGGTGTCTCCGAGCTTTGGATCTTTGTTGTTTTGAGCTCTGAACTGCGCAGAAAGTTTTAGACCTTCTGCTGTTGAGACAGGAACGAAAGTTCCTCTCTTACGGACTGACGCAACTGAAGGTAAGGGCGACTTCGCTGTGCTTTCAAAGGCAGTGGATATAAGATCTTCTATCGTAGTCTTCCCTTCCTGTCTGACTAAGATATGCTGGAAAAACCTCTTAGAGCCTCCAAGAGTCTCCAGATATTCTCTGGAAGCACCTCCGATAGAGGCTAGCTGATCGGCAATGGCTAAGTTCACAGCCTGCCACTCCTCAAGAGCAGAGCTCAGTTCTGCTATTGCGTCATCCGTGAAGCCTTCCTCCCTCAGGACTTGCTTAAAGCGTTCAGCGAGCTCAACCTCTTCTGTCGGGTCAAAGAGCTTCTTTGCAAGTCTCTGGCTTACAGGAGAGCCAACCTCAATGCCGTGCTTTTTCAGAACTTTCCCAACCGCAGTAAGTTTGTATTGTAAGTCTGCAATCTGTTCAGACGAAAAGAAAAGACCTTCCTCAAATGGATCTATAGCCTTAACCTCAAGCCCTCTGTCTAAGTCAAAGCCAAGCTTTGGGATCCTGAATCGTTCAAGATTGACCTTGAACTTGCCTACGCCAATGGAGGCTTTGATTGGGTCAGTCACGAGAACACCAGCTCCAGCCTTTGGAGTCAGGGTTGACAGTATCTGCTTTGTGCTGTATTTAGCCCAGATTCCCAATGGAGCTAAGGGCTTGGAGATAATCCATGCGGAAGCTGCGACTGCAGAAAGTCCAAGAGGCTTTCCAGCCCCAGACTCCGGATCTTCAACGATGTAAGGCTCAAGAACGTAGCCCGTAGTAAGCCCAAAGGAGGCTGCCTTCAGTCCGAGCTTAAGTTCCTCAGGTGCTTTGGCAACTATCTTGGAAACAGCACGAATGGGAGCCACAGGCTCTGCGACTTTTACTGCTTTCCCAGCTTCAATGAGTTCTTCTGAGGCTTTAACAGATTTGTAGAGACGATTCAATTTTATGAGCTTTCCTAAGTAACCTGTGGGCATAGCTATTTCAGTTATTCTGCGGACTGTAAGCGAAAGCTTTGGATCTCCTGTCGCAGCTTGAGTCGCTAAGCCTGCGAAGTAACCGCCTACATAACTAAGAAATCCTCCTACAGCACCTGCGATAGCACCTGGGACTGCACCAAGACCACCAGCAACAGCTCCGACAGCAGCTCCGCCAGCTGCTCCTGTTGCGACCCAGAATCCGAGTTCGGAAAGCGAAAAAGTCTTTACTTCTCTGAAAGCCTGTTGCTCAGGAGTCATTTCTTCCTCCTCTTACTGCCTGATTTCGGCGGCGGAGGACTGACTACGGACTCTGCCCTCTGCTTAGCCTGATTTACTATGTCCTGAACAGGACCAGGCTTTCCTTGTGGAGGTGGGATGGGAGGCTTCTTACCAAACAGGCGTCTGAAGACTCCTACTATACGCTTCCTAAATAGCATAAAACCTGCACCAGCCGTAGCGAGAGCTCCTCCCTTTGTATAGGCGTTCCAAAACGAGCTCTCTTGTTCTGTGTTCTGGTTGTCAACAGTATGTGCAAACAGAAGAGGTCCGTTCTCCGCTTCGTAAGCTCTTGCGAAGTATGTGGTATAGCCAGGACCCAAGTATGTGCTGAGGACGTCGATGAACTCTTTATATATGCTCTTTGCACGATTTACTTCCTCAACTGTAGGAATGTCGGTGCGTCTTTTTCCTCCAACATCTATTTGGGAATTTATCCCTGACCAAGCTATGAAATATTCATCAACTTCAAGTTCTGAATCTTTGAAGGCTTCGTCTCCTTTCTGTGCTAAAGTCAGCATGTCAAGCTCACGCTTCTTTTCCTGAACTATAGCCTCAGGAGCTGAAAGTGCAGCAGGTTGACCTGTTCTGAGCTTATTAGTCAGGTGAAATACGAAGCGTTCTTTCTTTCTGGTAATCATAGTTCTGACTCCAAGCAGGGCTTTCTTTCGGTCTTCAAGTCTTTGGAGCTCTTTACGTGGATCTATGCCTTGAGATTTCAAAGCCATCTGTTCCTGTGCGTTCAGAGTTGAAAGCTCCCTGATCTGTCTGTTAACAGCCTCAAGTTCGTTGTCTATACCTTCTACGGTATCTCCGTAGATAGTATCTGCCAAATCCTGTATTGACTGAACTTCGGCTCTGAAGGCTTGAGCCTGAGCCCTACGGGCGTTCCAGCTGGCTTCCTCAATCTGTCTCATACGGAGGGCAATCTGGAGATTCGCTGCCTGAATCTCCTTTATCTGCATGTAAACACTAAAGGCTTCATCTACCGTAACTGCCCTTGAAGCCAGAAGACTTGAGAGAACAACCCCAGAAGGATCATCAAGAGGAAAGCCTGCTTCTTTGAGCGCTTTAAGGACAGTAACCCCAGCAGCTCTCTTCTTAAAGTCTGTAAGTATCTCCCATGCAAGGGCTGGTTGACCTGCGAAGGCTAAGGCTCCAGCAGCTTGAACTTCCTCGGGAGTTCCTGCTGGGACTTCTGGAACCTGAAAGGTCAAATCTTGATTGTGCTGTGGCATAGCACTGCCTCCTTAGGGAGCAGAAATAATTGGAATCTCTCCCTCTTCAAAGACGAAGGGATTGAACTCTTTCCTCGGTTTTTGAGGCTGTCTTGAGTTCAGCCAGAAGCGGAAGAATCCACTGATGAGATTTTCCGTTTGTTCTGCAGAGCGAAGGATTATCTGACCGATCTCTTTGAATGGAGTCATCTTTGCAAGGTCTTCAAGGGACTGTATTGAGGATTCCTGTTCTTCGTTCTGTGGCTTCGGCATCTGAACAGGTTGAAGTCCTGGCTGAGCAGCCTGAGGAGAGGTCTTTGTTTGGGATTCCTGTTGAATCTGGATACTCTGTTGCTGAGACTGTCTATTAAGTTCCTCTACAAGCTCTCTTGCGTCTGCATCCTTTTTCTGTCCAAGCTTCATAAAGGCGTCATACATGAACTTAGCCTTTAGAAACTCAAGCTCAAGAGCTTTCTTCTGCAGTTCAAGTCTCTGTTGCCCAAGCTTGAAGTTTAAGGCAGCTCCGAGCATTTGAGTCTGGGCTCTTAGGGCAGCCTCTCTGGTTCGGGCTGAACCAGCAGGGCCTAAATTTCCCAGAACCATCAACCCTAAGGCTATCCAAGCTAAAGGTGGCATTTCAACTACCTCCAAATGTTAAACGGTTAAACATTTACAGATCACTTTCCACTGCCTCCCATTAAAAAGCTAAGCCAGCGGGATTGCCTGTGCTAAGCAAATAAAAGCCTAACAGCGAGCTTCCTACTCCAATCATCCTGTCAAATATGGAAGGTGGCTGAGCCTGCATCAGTGCTGCCCGAGCCTGCATCATTTGAGCTTCCACAGACAAAAGCTGATTCCAGAGTTGCTCAAATTGAATGGGAATATTAGCCTCAACATCTGCCTCCATTGCAGCTAAACGAGCTAAAGCCTCCTGCTCCTGTTGCTGTAAGCCCATTATATTTCTGCCAATAGATTCCTGAAACTGCTGAAGGACTTCGCCTAAGCCTCCAGCAGAAAGACCTCTAACCGCAGCCGCTCTTTGAGCAAGCCTTGTTCCGACTTGCTGCTGGACTTGGAGCTGCCCAAGAGCCAGCTTCGTTGCTTTCTCCACACGCTCTCTCGCTTCCTGAAGTCTCTCAAGAGCCCTTTCCCTAACTCGCTCCTCCTTCTCCTCAAGCTCCTCCTTACGCTTCTGCATAGGATCTTCAAACTTCTTCCTTCCAGTGATCCAATCAGCAAGATCATCGCCCTTCTTCCTGTTCCCAAATCCACCTCTCAAGAGCTCTTCTCCGCCTCTGAAGAGGTCTTCAACAAAGCCCATCTCACAGCCTCCTAAAGAACATCATGCATATCAGAGGGATTCATCTTTCCCTCCATAGACCACTTGAGCATAATCTTCTTTATGTCATGCACATCCTTTTTGATTTCGTCTATGTCCTTCTTGATTCCATTCAATCTGTCATAGCGAGTTCCGATCATCTGTTTAAACCCGAACCTGATAAACTCATTAGCCACCACAACTCCGAGAACCAAAGCTAAGAGCTCGTAACCAGCCTGCATATCCGCAACCTCCTAACCGACAAGACTACTGCCTATAGTCTTTCCATAGAGCTTAAATCCTAACAGCAAGTTCCAATGACTCTTCTTCTCGTTCTTTCCTATATTGATTCCTATAAGGAATCTTCTGCCTGTGGGAAAGACTGAGCCAGTCTGGTAAACCGTGCTTCCTAAATCAATGCCCTGTAGTTCGGCAGTAAAGATCGTGGGCTGTCCCTGAAAAGGCTCTGTAGTAACAGGATTCGCTCCTGTATGCTGTCCTGAGGTTCCTCCTGCACTAAAAGCATGAAATGGTGGAGTATTCCACCAAGGAGTCCCGAGTTGCTGAACTAAATATGCTGATTGATTGTCAGCAAAACTTGTTACTGAAATCTTTGCATTCTGCTCGTCGGAGACAAATAAATCTCCCTCAAGTTCAAGAGCCTGAACAGCAAATTTCTGTAAGTTGGAGAGAGGCTCGGTGAGGACATAAAGAGCAGTCTCGTAGGACGTGTCTAACTGTTCGTGACTGAGCCTGTAAGCCATTCCATCGGAGCATAAGAGAATGCCGTCATTGTATTCAATAGCTCTGACTCCACCTCCTATTTCGTCAAATCTCCAATAGACCCACTTTCCTTGAGCTTCTGCGTAAGCGAGCATCTCTTCAGAGCCATCTCTTGTCAGAAGGAGGATTCCGTAATCGTCTATGTAAGTCATATCATCTGCGTCATAGGACTCAACGGTGGAAGTTATTTCAATTCCTGAATTCTGAATGACTCTGAAGATTCTGCCCTTGAAAAGGATGAAGACTCCAGAGGTGGTTTGAATAGCTCTGTCATAGGAGGATGGAAGTATGACAGTAGGAGCTATAGCTCCTTCCTGAAGAGGAACTGCATAAGATTCTGCGGTTGTAGAGACTATAGCTGTGGAGCCTGAGACCCGGATGTCTGTAACTTTGCCTTGAAGAGGAACTTCGTTTGTGAACTTTAGAGAGACGGGATCTCCTATGGCTACAGCGTCTTCGGTAGAAGGAGCTACTAGGTAGGAGCTGGAGGCTCCTACCTTACCTATCTTAGATAACTTGGCAGAAAAGCTGTGAATATAACTTGTAGTGTTACAGACAGGTATACCTCCTATAGAAAAGACTCGAGTAGTCCTATGAAACGCTGTATGTTTTATGTAGTGAGGAAGCCCATTAGCACCTGACTCATACTTGGCTATATAGAGAGTCTCACTATTGGTAGTGCTTTTATTATCAAGGTATAAATAGAGCCTCATTACCCCCACAGTGTTAGAAGAGTGAAGCAAGTTGACCTTCCTGTTCAATGAAAATTCTATAGGAACAGCCTTTCTCATGGAATCCCAAGGCGAATTAGCTAATGGCAATGCTGAGTATCTCTCTGGTAGCACATCTCTAATATTATTCTCGTCTGCAAATTCAACATAAACCTCGTATTGGTTGACCGTTCCGTTACGTATAGCACAATAGTATGTTACTGTGGATATATACACAGGCAGCGCATCGGAACTACTTAGGTCTAAACCTGACCATCTGAGGTCATCGATTACGACGACTCTCGCACCTGTAACGGTTACGGATGTAGCAGAGCCGATACTCCCACCAGAGATCAAGCCTCCTCCAATATACCAATCCGTTATCTGGAAATCATCATCCACTTCTGCGAAGATCAGCCCATAATAGTCCGTTGCTATCGCAATTAGCGAATGTGCAGCCTGGACCACCGTAACTTCTTTTATGTTTGCCTGTTTAAAAGGACTTAACCACTTAGAGTCTGGAACATAAAGCCCTGTTGCGTTCTTTCTGACTAAAGTCAGCATAAGTTTGTTCTGTGAGGTATCTCCGTGAACTACAGCTATCCCGTCCCTGAACCTGCAAGTATCAAAGACTTTATGAGCCGAATCAACAGCCCTAACAGCCTGGTTCGGATCTAACTGTGGTCTCCACAGGTAGAGTCCTCCCTGAGCTGAGGCTGGCATACAGTTGACTGCATAGAGTAGTTGATTGGTAGTATAGTCCTTTAGGTAGCGCGTTCTCAAGCCAGAGGGACAAGGGACTCTAAGCTCTTCCATTAGGATCTATTCCTGCCAAGTATAACTGCGTCTTTACTTGCAAGAAGCTCCTGTATTTTAGTAGTATCTCCAGACAGTTCTGCGAGTCTGAGCCTGAGAAGGAACAGAACTTGCGGATATATGCCAGCCAACCAGGGAAGCTCTACTGCGGATCCAACTTGGGAGCTCCTACCAGAGTAGACGACTGTAAGAGTAGATGGTAATAGTGCAGAACCTTTGTTGATTATTATCTTCTTAGCGTCTGGGTCATACGCCCATAGGGAAGCTGTAGGAACCCATGCTGGCTGCTGTGTAATCCCATGTAGGGACACTCTGGCAAGCTTGGTGGATCCATTGAGGACAGCGAGGATGTCATAAATATCCGCCACTGTAGAGACATCTATTTCGCCATGAGTTCCTGCGTCTGTGACAGAGAGGTCAGCTACGGACTGAGTATGAGGAGGTCTAAGAGTGGCTTCTACTTCCCATACTGCATTCCAGAACAGCTCCTCTACCTTCTCCCTCTGACCCACAAACTGACCAAACTCAGTTAAAACCTCATTGATCACTGTATCTGGGGACAATTGGACTACCTCCTGCCAGAGAAAGCCTCTGGCGAGATTTGGCTGCGACTAAATCAAGAAACGCTTCTGAAAACCTCGTCCTCCAAATCTCCCACTTATCAGGATGAAAAATCCGCTTGTAAAGGACTCCATACTTCAGAACGTTATAGCCTTCTCCAAGAAAGAACTTTGTGGTTTCATCATCACCATCTTGGATTGGGGACTCTTTCTCGTAGACTACGAGAAGAAGTTGTGAGTCTTGGGCTGGGGTCTTCCAGACCGAGATCTGTGGCTCAAAAGGCTCCCAAGAGAAGATGTAGAGCTCAGGAACTGAGTCTTGGAGTTTGAGTCGGTTGAACTGTGATTTGGAGGTTCTCCTAAGAGACTTACCATAGGGATCAATGACGGACTTAATCTGCATAAAGTCTCTGTAGGTCGTTGGGAGGGAGGCTGTCTGACTACCTGCTGTCACGGTTACAGAATAGGTTTGTTCAGGAGCACAGAAATAAAGCTGTTGCCAGAGCTCCTGTTCAACTTCCCTGATTAGGAAAGCAATGTTATCAGGAAGTCTTTCAGCTTCATACTCTAAGTCTGCTATGAGCTGTGCATAGGTAGCCATGAACAGCCTCCCAATGTTAAACGGTTAAACATTTCCAGGTCAGGGTGCTCCATACTGATAGAAGGCAGTGCACGACACTGTATTACCTGCGTCTCCAGCAGCTGGTGCAGTGGTAACCTTCACAGCCAAATAGCACTCTTCGGGAGCCCTTCCAGAGGCTTGAGCTGCTCCACCGAGTCCTGAGGCAAGAGTAGTAAGGATAGTTCCATCCGCCCTTGCAAGAACTACATCACCATCTATAGCCCCGCCTTTGGCTGTGATGACTGCAACAAACTCAGCTCCTTCTGGAACCTTTCTAAGGAGAATTACATCGTTAACCACTTCGGACTCATCAACAGTGTAAGAGCCTCTGGTGGCAGTCACCGCCACCGAAGCCATAAGGGAAGAGTTAACATCATAAGATCCACCATACTTGACTGCCATCTCACCTACCTCCTAAATTAGGATATATCAACGAACAGGCTGAGTGCACCAAAGTCCTTTCCGTTAAACCTGACCTTCTTGATTCCCATTATCGTTGAACCTGTCACGACGAGCTGATTCCCTCTATCATCCATTTCCTCATACCAATTGATAGCAAAGTCCCCACCAGCCTGTCCAAACGCAACAGCTGCAGCCTGAGAGCCTACAATTAGACAGTTCGCAAGGGTTTTACCTCCAGCACTATAGACTGGAATCTTGGAATACTCATACATCAAGAATCCGTTGTAGGCTCCGAGAAGTCCAG
>JALTPW010000672.1 GCA_026999335.1 Chromatiales bacterium | reverse complement strand
TACAGTAAAGTGGTTCAACGAAGCCAAAGGTTTTGGTTTCATTTCTCAGGATGATGGCGGCGCAGACGTATTCGTGCATTTCAGCGCGATCCAGGGCGGCGGTTTCAAGACCCTGGCCGAAGGTCAGGCGGTCACCTATGAAGTGGAAAACGGCCCCAAGGGTCCACAGGCGACCAGCGTTAACGCCTAGGCAAGACCCTAGCGGATAACCGATACGAAGAACCCCGCTCCGGCGGGGTTTTTTGTGCCCGTCCGCCGGCCAGCCAGTGCTGTGTTATTCCGTACTATTCGGGCTGTTTTTGTGCGCACGGCGCACACTACACCTGCCTGTAGTGTGCGCTGTGCGCACAAGGTGGGTTCGTCAATTCCTCCTGTGAATTCTGTGCCTCTGTGGTGAAATGTTACCCTTTTCCTTTCTTGATTTTTTGCCCGTACTTCGTCAATACAGCCGTCTAACGCCAGTCTCCCTCGCGCATACGATTGACCGCCGCAGCCAGCTCGAACAGTCGTGGCAGGGCCAGATTGCCCACCTTGTATTCGCTGAAACGATCCAGTCCAAACTGCTTTGTATCGGCCATGACCTGGCGCAGGCCCGCGACCAGTGAACGGCAGTCCGTGGCGTAGTGGCGGGCAAAATAATGGATCATCAGACCGATGGTGCGGGTCTGGCCGATGTCGATGAGCTGCTCGACCTGCGACAGGTCGATGCGCTGGTTGCCATAGCGCAGTAGGCCGGTTTCCGGGCTATCGATTTTTACCGGGCGCTTGCCGCGCGAGGCATCCAATGCCGACGGGCCGGGACAACGGGCGGCTTCACGCTCGAAGGCCGGCAGCCCCGTCAGTGTGGTTTCAATGGGACGCGCCAGCGCGCGGGCCTGTAGCGTCACGTCACGGGGTTGGTAGGCGTCCATCATGATGACCGTGTCGGCGACATCGAAATAATCACCCGAGCCGCCCATCACGATCACCGCTGACACACCCTGTTCGGTATACAGCTCACGCACGCGATGGATCAGCGGCGTGATGGGTTCCTTGTCGCCGGCCACCAGTTGCTGCATGCGTTGGTCGCGGATCATGAAATTGGTTGCCGAAGTGTCTTCGTCGATGAGCAGCAGTTCCGCGCCGCAGTCCAGTGCTTCGATGATGTTGGCCGCCTGCGAGGTGCTGCCACTGGCGTTTTCGGTGCTGAAATGCACCGTGTCGCGGTCGAAGGGCAGGTGGTCGATGAAGGGGCTGATGTTTACGTTGTGAATGGCGCGGCCATCCTCGGCGCGCACCTTGACCGCCGTTTCCAGGGTCGCCACCTGCTCGCGGCCATCGCCGGGGATGTGGTTGTAGATGCCATATTCCAGCGCCTGCAACAGGGTGGATTTGCCATGGAAACCGCCACCGACGATGAGCGTAATGCCCGCCGGAATGCCCAGCCCTTCGATGTGGCCGGCATTGGGCAACGTCACCGAACAAGTGAGTGAAGCGGGCGCAGTCAGGGGCAGGACGTGATGGCGCAACGGGCTGTCGTCCACACCACTGGCGCGCGGCAGATGGGCGCCATTGGCAACGAAGGCCACCAGGCCTTCTTCGCGTAGCCAATCGCGCAGGGCGTGCTGATCCTCCACGCTGTGCACATGGCGCTGCGCCTGCACGGCATCCAGATTGTCGAAGCAGAGTGCGGCCGCCACCAGTCGTGGCAGCTCGTCGAAGAACATTGCCACCGCCTCGTGCCCCGCGGCACGGCGATTCTCCGCCGGCAGACCAAGGGTCAGGCGAGCTTCCACACCTTCGGCCGAGATCAGCACGGCATTGCGTGACAACACCTGCTGTCCGCCACTGGCGATGGTGATTTCGCCGCTGCAGCCGGAGCCGCGCCGGCCTTTCACACATCGCCCGATGGCTTGATGCAGGGCGCGGCCGAGAAAATCCTCCAGCGCCACACGACGTACCGTGTCTTGCCATAGCATCTCCGGCAGGCGGGCCTGTGCCATGTCCAGCAACACGCTAATGCGCGAGGGCAGGGCAAAGGGATCGCCTTGCACGTGATCGATGCTCAGGCTGAAACACAGCGTGTCGACAGTGAAGGCATAATGACCGCCAATGGACTTGTAGGCCTTATAGCCCTTTCCATCGAGGGTGAGCAATTTTTTACGCAGTATTTCCATGTCCCGATCAGGTGTTTGGTTTGCCGATAAACAACGATAGCAGATTTGTATTTTGCAAGGGGAGGGGGTAAATATTTTTCTTATGGGGCTGATTAAAATATTTCATCGGAGAAAGGCGAAAAACGGGGGTGTTTTTGCGGTACAGTGATTAATCAGGCACCGCAGAAGGCGGAGTGGAAAAGGAGAAACATGTGTTTGAAGTTGCCGAGCTGGGTCATCGGGTATCAAAGGAAGAATACAAACAACGGGTGCCGGATCTGCGCACCCAGCTGCTGGAGGTGCAATTTCAGTTACGCCAGGCTGACTTCCCGGTCATTGTGCTAATTTCCGGTGTGGACGGTGCCGGCAAGGGAGAAACCGTCAACCTGCTCAACGAATGGCTCGATCCTCGCTATGTGCGTACCGACGCCTTCGACAAGCCCAGCGAGGAAGAGCGGCACCGCCCGCCGTTCTGGCGTTATTGGCGCGCGCTGCCGGCCAGAGGGCACATGGCTCTGTATGTGGGCTCGTGGTATAGCGGGCCGCTGGCGAAACGGGTCTATGGCAAGACCTCTGCCGCCGAGCTGGATGAGGCGTTGGCGCGTATCAACACCTTCGAAAAAGAACTGGTGGACGATGGTGCGCTGGTGATAAAAATCTGGCTTCACCTGGGCAAGAAGCCGCAGGCCAAGCGTCTGCGCAAGCTGGAAAAAAACCCCGAAACCCGCTGGCGTGTCACCAAGCGCGACCACCAGCACCTTAAACTCTACGACAAGTTTCGCCCCATCGCCGAGCATGCCCTGCGCGTCACCAGCACCGGTGAGGTACCGTGGGTCATCGTCGAGGGCAGCGATGCCCGTTACCGCGGCCTGACGGTCGGGCAGATCATCCTTGAACAGTTGAGCAGGCGGCTGGTGCGAGCGCCCGTCGAGGCCGTCGAGACGGATGAATTCCGGCCTATCACCCCGCCCGTGAGCGGAGAACCGGTGACCCTGTTGAACACCCTGCGGCTGGATTTGAGCGTAAAGCCGGACACCTATAAACGCGAGCTGGAAGAGGAGCAGGGCCGGCTCAATCGCCTCACCCGCAAGGCCTTGCAAAAGGGCGTTTCCAGCGTGATGGTGATGGAAGGCTGGGACGCGGCGGGCAAGGGGGGTGTGATCCGGCGCATGGTGCCGGCCATGGACGCGCG
>JALTPW010000671.1 GCA_026999335.1 Chromatiales bacterium | reverse complement strand
AACTGTCACCCAGCTCGATGAAGTTAAACTGCGCCGAGGCCCAGATCACCAGCTCCTCGGAAAAACGTGACAGATGCATCATCAACAACGCGGCATCGGCGACGAATTCGATGGCGAAATCGCGGTCACTCACCGCATCCAGCGAGTTTTCACACACACCATCGAAGCCTAACAGCTCGGCGCTGTATTCACGCTCGATGGGATAGGAGGTACCGGCCAAGGCGGCGGCGCCCAGGGGCGACACGTTGAGCCGCGTGGCGCAATCCGTCAGGCGGCCGTGGTCGCGCTTGAGCATCTCGAACCAGGCCAGCAGGTGATGGCCGAAGGTCACCGGCTGGGCGGTCTGCAGGTGGGTGAAGCCGGGCATGATGGTGTCGGCCTCGGCTTCCGCCAAAACCACCAACGCGGTCTGCAGACGGGTGAGTTCACTGATGATCGCGGCCAGTTCATCGCGCAGATAGAGACGAATATCGGTGGCCACTTGATCGTTGCGCGAGCGGCCGGTGTGCAGCTTCTTGCCCACATCACCGATACACTCGATGAGGCGCGCCTCGATGTTCATGTGCACGTCTTCACGGGCAATGGACCAGTCGAACTCACCGCGTTCGATCTCCGCCTCGATGGCTTTCAAACCGTCGATGATGGCATCGCGCTCGGCCTCCGTGAGCACGCCCACCCGGGCCAGCATGCTGGCGTGGGCGATGGAGCCTTTGATATCGTGGGCGTAAAGGCGCTTGTCAAAGGTGACCGAGGCGGTGAAGGCCTCAACGAAGACGTCGGTGGGCTCGCTGAAACGGCCGCCCCAGGGTTTTTCTACATGCTTGCTCATTGTTTCGTAAACTCGGATGTTTATGCTTTTAGGTTTTAAACCCGGAAAATCAAGAATCCGCGCAGTATAGCCGATATTGCCCGCAGGCCGGGCGTAAAGCCGCATCGACGATGCCGTAGCCGGCACGCTACACTAGACCCACAAATGAACACGCAAACCCGTCCCCAAGCCTCCAGCGACAATTTTTTCCTGCCGGACTTCTGTTCCGTGCGCATGGTCTTCGCCGTGGTGGTCATCAGTGAACTGCTGGCCATCGTCCTGACCCTGGCGCCCCTGGAGAGTCGCGGTGGCCGCTGGGGCGATCTCAGCATCATCTCCTTGTTCGTACAGTGGGTCGGTCTGAGCAGCGCCGCCGTGCTGTGCATCTGCCGCCCCCGACTGAGCCGCATGAGCGAAACACGGGCCGCCATTGTCAGCTATTTATTGTTACTCACCACCACCCTGGTGATCACCGAATTGGCCTGGTGGATCAGTCAGGAGATGCCCCATGCCAGCATCAACAAGCACTGGCACACCGATCTGCTGCTGCGCAATCTCGGCATCAGCGCCATCGTCAGTGCCCTGGTACTGCGTTATTTTTACGTTCAGCAACAGTGGAAACAGAATATGCGCGCCGAAGCCGAGGCACGCTTGCAAGCGCTGCAATCACGCATTCGTCCACACTTTCTGTTCAACAGCCTCAACACCATCGCCAGCCTCACCCAGATCGATCCGCAACAGGCCGAGGAGGCCGTGGAAAATCTCGCCGACCTGTTCCGCAACAGCATGGCCGATGCCGGCCATCAGATTACCCTGAAAGAGGAACTCGCCCTGTCGCGACGCTATCTGGAGATCGAAAAACTGCGCCTTGGCGACCGCCTGCAGCTGCGCTGGTGCATCGATGAACTGCCAGGCGACGCCTTGGTGCCACGCCTCATCATCCAGCCCCTGCTGGAAAATGCCATCTACCACGGCATCGAAACTCTGGGAACGGGCGGCATCATTGGTATCGATGGCCACCAGTATGATCAGGAAATATACATCAGTATCAGCAATCCTCTCGCTGCACAGGAAGATGCCGGACAGCACGAAGGTAACCGCATCGCGGTGGAAAATATCCGTCAGCGCCTGGCCGCCATCTATGGCGAACAGGGAAACCTCACCACCCAGGCCGATAGCGACAGCTACATCACCACAATTACACTCCCCTACACCACCCTCAGCGATGCGGGGCCGCGACAATGAAAGTATTAATCGTCGATGACGAGCCACTGGCCCGCACCCGCCTGGCACGCCTGCTGAATGATATGGACGATATCGAAACCACCGGCGAAGCCGGCACCGGACGCGCGGCGATTGAGCTGACCGACACGCTGAATCCGGATATCGTCCTGCTCGATATCCGCATGCCGGAAATGGATGGGCTCGAGGCCGCCATGCACCTGTCGCAACTGGACAATCCGCCGGCAATCATTTTCACCACCGCTTACAATGAGCACGCCCTGGCCGCCTTCGAGGCCAATGCCGTGGACTACCTGTTGAAACCCATTCGCCGCGAACGTCTGGCGGATGCCCTGACCCGGGCACGGCGCATCAACCGCGCTCAACTACTCGACATCGGCCAGCAGGAAGGCAGCGAAAAAAATGCGCATGCACGCACCCACATCAGCGCTAACATCGGCAGCAACTTACAGTTAGTTTCCGTTGCCGACATCATTTATTTCCAGGCGGAACAGAAATACGTCACGGTGCGGCATCTCGGCGGACAGCTGCTGATCGATGACCCACTGAAATCACTAGAGATGGAATTTAGTGACCGCTTCCTGCGCGTACACCGCAATTCTCTGGTCGCCATGCAGTCGGTACAGGGCTTGGAACGTATCCCCGGTGGGCGTTATGAAATTTATTTTCATGTCATCGATGACCGGCTGGAAGTCAGCCGCCGACTGGCAACGGCGGTACGCAAGCGTTTGAAAGGTTTGGATCAGGACTGAATCAGGCACGGGAAAACAGGCGTTATTTTATTGGGTGAAACTGCTGACACTGTTCGTGCTGCCGGTGTTGTACGGGGTGTTTTCGCGGGAGAAGATGGAATGCTGAGGGAGATCATCGCGGGCATGGCCCGCTCTACGATGAGATGAGGTCGTTTAACCCTCCCGTAGGAGCGGGCCATGCCCGCGATCAATGCCCACGGCGAATTCACGCCAACGCCTGAAAATCACATTACGCCAAGGCCGCACCCATTTTATTAGCATCTTACCCGTTGAATTTTATATAGAATGTCGAAGAAATAGTTTTTAGGCAAAAAAACCTTTCCCAAAATCCTATAAAATCTTAAGAAGGAAGGTCTATACGCCAACACCATAATCCGCAACCAGCTATTTTCTTACATGTACCGGCACTGACGGGTAGATATTAATTCTACTCCGTTACATTTAACTTGCTGAGTCAACATTCTTGCCCCAAGGGGTGGGGTATTGGGAGGAATTCACCCGCTATGTATTGTTCAACGCTTGTTCACAGCACC
>JALTPW010000670.1 GCA_026999335.1 Chromatiales bacterium | reverse complement strand
CTGTACTCCAGCCCCATCGCACCCAGCTGAACCACCAGCCACAGGCCCAGCAAAAATATCGCCGGGCGCCACGGGCGCAGTAGTTTTTCCAGCTGTCCACGACGGCTGTAGTCACCCTGCAACAAATTGATAGCCACCTTTTCATCGAAACCACGTGCCAGCAACAGGGTGCTATCCTCCTCCTGCGGCTGCAGTACCACGTCGATACCCGCCCCTTCGCAAACCCGGGCCAACTGTTTGTCGGCATCGCTGCCGGAAAAGGTATCATCGCCACAGATTTTTACGTCGAGGCTGGCCGGCAGACTGTCACCCGCCTCGTCCAGTGCCGCCTGCAGGACAACGGACAGATTATTCAGATCCAGCGCCAGACCATGCTGACTGTCGGTACGCAGCAGACAACGCACGCCATCGATCAGCAGCGACCAGTGCCGTTCGGCATCGTTGGCGGCCTCGCGTGGCACTGCCAGCACCTCGGAAAGCATCACGTCCGCCTGCAGACCGGCGGCACGCAGAGACTCCAGCCAGGCGGCGATCTTTTCGCGCGCCACCACGGCATTGTGAATGCGGCCACCATGGCTGCGGCTACCGAGAGCAAAATGCATATCTTCCACGTCACTGGCCAATTGCTCCTCAAGCGCAAAGGGCACCGCGCGCACCAGCCGCTGACGGTTCAGGCCCGGCAGTTCAGCGCTGGCCAACAGCACGTCCCCCCCCGGCACCAGCACCACCACCCGTGCCCCGGCTGCCTGCTTCACGGCCTCGGCGAGAATGCCACGAAACAGACTGCCAGCGGGGCGTTCGTCGTCACGCAGCACCCAGCTCAATTCATCGGCCTCATTCAGGCCATCTGCCGGCAATGGCAGGATCAGTTGTTTACGCACTAATAGACTCCAATGCTCCGCTGTAGGGTGGTGACCTTGTTATCGCTACGTTTCAGCAGGCTGTATAACTGTACATGGGTACGGCCGATGGTGGCGAGGGCATTGGCCAGAAAATATTCACTCTTGACATCCACCAATTTGGGATCCACGGTGATATCGAACTCGCTTTTCATGTATTGGGTGAAATCCGCCGCCGAGTCGAAGGGGGTCTTTTTCCGGTAGGCCACGACTTGCTGCGCCATTGGCGGTGTCAGCTTCGAGTCCAGGCCGATCAGCACCATTTCCGGCACCGTGTTGACGTTGAGCGTGGTCGGCCCGGGCAGGGTGGCGACCAGAGGCGTCAGTTTCGCCACCGCGCGGACGGAAAAGCCCGCCAGGGCCAGCATTTCACTGGGACTGACCATTGGCCGGTTGGCGGCGCGATAGGGCACGGGTTCCATACTCAGATAATCGCCATCCTCGGCACCACTGCGATAGACGCCGGGCTCGGCATCCAGCCAGTCCACCACCACATCAGTCAGAGAGGGATCCAGGCTTAACTTGGCATCCGTGGCCGCCACCCGCTCGAACAGATTCTGCAGGATCTTTTCCTGGGCCGGTACAGGCTTGCCGCTGGCATCGACCAGGTTGTTGAGGTTGAAACGCCCCTGCAGATCCTCCACCGTGCCCTGTACCGAACCCCCCTCGACCGGAAGGGTCGGCACCGCAGCGGCCCAGGGGTCTTTCAGATAGTCGAGGGTATCGCGCGTATGATCATCCGCAGCCAGCACCTGGCGCGCCCAGGCCTCGACGCCGAGGGCGTACTGCCAAGCCTGATCGGCCTCCATCAGGTTACCGGTGCGGCGGATATCCAGCTGTTGGCGCGAGGCCATGGACACCGCAGCCACCGTCACCAGAGCGGTAATCAGCAAGGCGGTAATCAGCGCCACGCCGGACTGTCTGCGCCTGTGGTTCATCATCTTCTGGCCCATCATCCGCCGGCCACCTCGAAAACACGGCGAATGCGGCCCTCGCGCCCGGTCTCCAGGATCACCTCCACCGCCAGCGGCAGAGCCACCTTGGACACCTCGCCACGGCTGAGGGCCGGCCACACATCGTGCCATTTCTGTTTGTCATCGAGGAAACGCAGCTCCAGTTCCTCCACGTCGTCCAGCATCTCGGTTTCCAATGGTTTGCTGTCCTGGGCACGATCCAGCACGTTCCAATGCAGGCGCACTAGCGTTTCATCACGCACTCCCCATGCCACACGCATCAGGTTACTGCGCTTGCGACCAACAGGATTGCGCCAGCCGTTGCGGCTCAGTTCGAGGCGGCGCTCACCAATACTGATACCCACCATGGCCGCCTGTTCATCACCGAATTCATCACGGATCTTGCGATTGCTGGCCTGGGTAATATCCCGACCCAACCAGAAAAAGGCCTTCTGCAACTGTGCCAGTCGCTCGGCCTGTTCCGTGGTGACCTGCTGCGAGCGCATGACCGTATTCAATCCGCCATAGGCCATGGCCGACAGCAGGGCGAAGATGGACAACGCCACCAACAGCTCCAGCAGGGTGAATCCGCCGTGTCCATTGCGCCCCTTCATTGGCGCCCCACGAAGCCGGTCAGGGTCACCAGCGGTGATTCGGCATCCTCATCGACGCGCACGCTGATATCCACGCGCCGCACGTTCTTGTCCGGTGTGGCGGACACATTCATCGACCAGTACCACTCATGACGCACCATCAGGCTGCTGCCGCGAGTCGTGCGCGTCGATGGCCACTGGCGGCTGGCATGCAGCTCAGCCATCTGGTTCATGGCCACCCAGTGGGCATAGGTGCGCTGCTGCAAGCCGGCGGCATTGCGTGTATTGCCGGACACGGCGCTGACCGCCGCCGACAGGGCGAAGGCAATCACCGCCAGAGCAACGATGACCTCCAGCAGGGTGAAACCACGCTGACGGTTACCAATGGTCATCGTCCGCCTCCCCCGTGCGTGCCAGCGTGAGCTTGCCGGTGAAATTGCCCTGCAGGGTATAGGCCTCGCCCTCCAGGTTGCCGAGTTCGAGGACGAAGGGGGTCATCTCGCCGCTGGAGAGCACGAAGATACGGGGTGGATTTTCGCTGTCGTGCAGATCCATCTCCACGTCTTCCAGCACCAGGGAAAGTGTCAAATCCGCTGGCAGCTCCCGTTCACGCAGCAGACGATCTTTCTCCACCGGCACCCAGTCGGCCCCCTCGAGGGTGACGAACAGATAGCCCTCAGGATTGAACTGCATGGCCAACTCACGCCCTTGCAGCACCGCTTCCTCGCCCGCCAGTCGCAACAGGCTGTGGATGCGCTTGGCCTCGTCCTGCAGGGTACGGCTGGCGTGCTGACTGACGGACAGGGAGGCAAAGCTGACGATGATGCCGATGATAAGCAGCACCACCAACAGTTCCAGCAGGGTGAAGCCACGGCAGACGGCAAACCGGTGGCGGGGGTGCGGGCCGGCCAATATACAGACGGGCAGTTGCGTGTTCACTGGAGGCACGACAGGCCGGCCGGTGACGCGCGCGGGGGCATCACTGCGGTTACTGCAGATCCCAGTTGCCGACATCGGCATTCGCACCCTCACCGCCCGCCTGACCGTCGGCACCCAGAGAAAAGATATCGATCTCACCCTTCACACCCGGCGACAGGTATTGATAGCCGTTCCCCCAGGGATCCTTGGGCAGACGATCCATGTAGGCCTTCCAGTTGCGCGGCTCGGGCGAGCCCGCAGGCTTGCTGACCAACGCCTCCAGCCCCTGATCCGTCGTCGGGTAGACAAAGTTGTCCAGCTTGTAGAGGTTCAGCGAACTCTCGATGGCACGAATATCCTGCTTGGCCTTGGTGATGCGCGCGGCATCCGGCCTGTCCATGACGCGAGGCACGACGATAGCGGCGAGAATACCGAGGATGACCACCACCACCATCACTTCGATGAGGGTAAAGCCGCGCTGGCGGTTGAGGTATGGCTGCTTATGTGTGGAATTCTGCTTCACGTATCGACTCCGGTTCTCGTGATTTAAGCGCACTTCTTAATGATAGATTGCAGCCTCTGGCTTTACGCCCGATAGTGCAATCGATCAGTAGAGGCACTCTTAATCGCTCAATGATAACAAATGTTCTAAAATCCAGGCTTCCGGCTTGACCGCATTCCATGGCTAGCCCCTATCCAGCAACAACTATGACATCACCCGAGCGACACTGGTTGCATCAATTCCGCATTCCGCTGCTGCTGTCAGCGCTTATCGTCGTGTTGGCCCTGCCCGGTGACAGCACGCAGGCGCTGCTACGCTACGACCGTGCGGCCATTCTCGACGGCCAGTGGTGGCGATTGCTCAGCGCCCATCTGTTACACCTCGGCGGATCCCACCTGCTGATGAATCTGGCCGGCCTGTGGCTGATCTGGCTGCTGGTCGGATCCGCCCTGTCCCCGCGCAGCTGGCTGATCCTGCTGTTTGCCGATGCCCTGATAACGGCTCTGGCGCTGCTGATCCTCAACCCACAGTTAGGCTGGTATGTAGGCCTGTCCGGCGTCCTGCACGGCTTGCTGGTGGCAGGAGCCAGCGCGGATATCCGCGCTGGCCATCGCGGCACCTGGCTGCTGCTGGGCGCCGTGGCGTTCAAGCTGGGCTGGGAGCAGCTGGCAGGGCCGCTGCCAGGCTCCGAGGCCAGTGCCGGTGGCACGGTGATCGTGGATGCACATCTCTACGGCGCCCTGGGCGGACTGTTAGGCCTTTTGTTGCCAGCGCGTCAACCAGCGCCGCCCCAATCGGCCTCCCGTCATTCACGATAGACCTCCCCGTAGTATGCGCCATGCGCACGATAAGCCCTGGATATAGAACCTGAATCCGTAGCTTCATGACGGCGCATAACACAAGCTCTTGATTCCACAGCGGTTCAAAAAATGCCCGCTTAACCTATGGGTGAAGCTAAGATTTTTTGATTCCACTGTGGAATCAATATCATGCACTCTGCATCCGCCCTGAAGCTACGGATTCAGGTAGAAATCAAATGAACCGGGAGTCTGTTGCAATGACTGATGTCTTCCCAAGCTTTCATCCCTGCAATGTATTCTCTGTGCCTCCGTGGCGAGCGAATATAGTTATGCATTGTGGCGGCGGGCTTACTTAACGACGCGCAGGGTCGGCTGGGCGGGCTTGTTTTTTTCCGCCTTGTCACTCTTCTGCAGCTCCGGCGGGCCTGGTGGGGGATTATCATCACTATCACTAAAAACCATGCCACGGCCATTTTCGCGGGCATAGATGGCCAGCACCGCAGCCACAGGAAAAAAAAGATTCATCGGCCGACCACCAAAGCGGGCATTGAAACTCACATCCGTGATACCCAGGTCGAGCGACTGCACTGCCTCCGGCGCCACGTTAAGAATAATCTTGCCATTATTGATGTGCTCGACGGGAACCTGCACATCCGCATAGCCGGCATTGACCAGCAGGTAAGGCGTCAGACCGTTGTCCACGATCCATTCATAAATGGCGCGCAGGAGATAAGGCCGACTGGATGTCATTTCCGACATGTGAAGTATACCCGTAGAAATCCCGCTTAACCCTCGCGGATTTCCCGCTCGCTTTCGGTCAGACTGGCCTGAAAAGACTCCATATCAAACAGGCGCTGGGCATATTCCAGCATCGATTTGGCGGCGGGTGGCAGCTCAATGCCGTATTCCGGCAGACGCCACAGGATCGGCGCCACGGCACAGTCCAACAGTGACAGATCATCGCTCAGAAAATACGGCTTTTGCTCAAAAATGGGGGCAACCACGGTCATGCTTTCGCGCAGCTCTTTGACAGCCTTGCTTTTCTCTTTGCCGCTGCCGGCAATCTTGCCCAGCAGACTGTCCCAGTCACGCTGGATGCGACGCAGGGTCATACGGCTCTGGGCACGGGAAACCGGATCAACCGGCATCAATGGCGGGTGCGGAAAACGCTCGTCCAGGTATTCCATGATCACCTGCGAGTCATACAGCACAAGATCACGGTCAACCAGGGTAGGCACAGTGCCGTAAGGGTTCAGCGCCATGAGATCCTCAGGGGGACTGGCAGGATCGACATCGACCGAGTCAAAATTGATGCCCTTTTCCGCCAGCACGATGCGCACGCGATGACTGTGAACATCCGACGCCCCGGTAAAAAGCGACATTACCGACTTTCTATTGGCCACAACTGCCATTACTGTTTTCTCCCTGCATTACACCCGCCCCGCCGCATAACCAGAAATAAAGGCTATGCATCCAGGCACTGGAAACGATCAAATAAACGGGGGGATTATACCTGAAATCCGCTGAACCTTGCGGAAACGGTCATAACACATTGAATAAAAAGGAAATACTGAACGAGAATTATCGCCAAAAGAAGAAACCCACCGGCCCGCGGGCCAGTGGGTCAAGACGACGGAATCAGCGGATATCTTTCCAATATTCCTTCTTCAGCAGATAGGCCAAAATCAGGAAGATAAACAGAAAGCCCAGCACCCATTTGCCCAGTGCCAGACGCTGCATCTTGCTGGGTTCGCTCACATAGGCCATAAAGTTCACCAGATCACGCACGGCATTGTCATAGGCCTCAGGGCTCAGGGAACCCGACTCGACCAGTTTGAATCCTGTGACGGTCTTGCGCTCATGACCATCCTTGTCGATATGTGTCTCTACCACGGCCTCCTGCAATCCTTGCAGTTCCCACAGTGCATGCGGCATGGCCACGTCCTTGAACACCGAGTTGTTCACGCCCCAGGGACGTGATTCATCGCGATAGAAGGCGCGAAGATAGCTGTAAACCCAGTCTTCACCACGTACACGCATCAGCACGGACAGATCCGGGGGCGCGATGCCGAACCACTGCGCCGCATCTTTCGGCTGCATGACGATCTCCATGGTGTCGCCAATCTTGCCACCGGCGCTCAGCAACTCAGCGATCACCTCTTCATTGGTCATGTCGAGATCCTGACCGATACGACTGTACCGCATCAGATTCGCAGAATGACAGTTCAGGCAATAGTCCACGAACAGTTTGGCGCCCTTACGCAGCGACGCTTTGTCTGCAAGATCAATATTGGCCTCGTCCAGATCCAGGTCGCTGCCACCCGCCGCAAACGCTGCCTGCGGCATACCGAAGAATAATGCAATAACAAAAATTAGGTATTTCACTTGGATGTCACCCTCTCTGGAACCGGTTTGGTCTTATCCCACCGGGAATAAATCGGCATCAGTAGGAAAAAGGCAAAATACAGTATCGAAAAGATACGTGAAAACAGCGTCGCAATCGGCGTCGCGGCCACCGTGCCCAGATACGCCAGACTGATAAAGCTCACCACAAAAACAGTCAGCGCTGTCTTGAAGACCATGCCACGCTGGCGAATGGACTTGACAGGACTACGATCCAGCCAGGGCAGCAGGAACAGCACGCCAATAGCCGCTCCCATGGCGAGCACCCCGATGAACTTGTCCGGCACTGCGCGCAAAATGGCATAGAAGGGCGTGAAATACCAAACCGGGGCAATATGCTCTGGGGTCTTCAGCGGATTCGCTGGCGTGAAATTGTCTTTTTCCAGGGCGTAGCCACCCATCTCAGGGGCATAAAACACCACCGCGGCAAAAATAATGAGGAACACGGCCATGGCCACCAAATCCTTTACGGTATGGTAGGGATGGAAGGGAATACCATCCAGCGGCACCCCATCGGGCCCCTTGTTTTTCTTGATTTCGATGCCATCGGGATTGTTGGAACCCACCGAGCGCAGGGCCACGATATGCAGCACCACCAGACCGATGAGCACCAAGGGCGCAGCGATCACATGGAAAGCGAAGAAACGGTTAAGCGTGGCATCGGCAACCACGTAGTCGCCACGAATCCACAGGGCCAGATCCTCGCCGATATAAGGAATGGCGCCAAACAGGGAAATGATGACCTGCGCCCCCCAGAAGGACATCTGTCCCCAGGGCAACAGATAACCCATGAAGGCCTCGGCCATGAGTACCACGAACAGGCCCATGCCAATCAGCCACAACAGTTCACGCGGCCCCCGGTAAGAACCGTATAACATGGCACGAAACATATGCAGATAGATGACAATGAAGAAAAACGAGGCGCCCGTGGAGTGTAGATAACGGATCAACCAACCCCAGTTTACATCGCGCATGATGTATTCCACAGAGGCGAAAGCCGTCTCTGCGGTGGGCTTGTAATTCATGGTCAGGAAGATACCGGTGACCACCTGGATGACCAGCACCAGCAATGCAAGAGAACCGAAGTAGTACCAGAAATTGAAATTCTTCGGCGCATAGTACTTGGTTAGATTATCTTCCCATAATTTCGTCAACGGAAAGCGGGCATCCATCCAGTCACGCAGGGATAGTATGCTGTCTGACAGACGATTGGACATTACACGGCCTCCGGATCGACACCGATCACCAAACGGGTGCTCAGGGTGAAATGATAGGGTGGTACAACCAGGTTCGTCGGCGCTGGCACGCCCGCGTAAACGCGCCCGGAAAGATCGTAACTTGAACCATGACAGGGGCAGAAGAAGCCCCCCTTCCACTCGGGACCCAGATCGATAGGGGCCACCTCAGGACGGAACGTCGGCGCACAGCCCAGGTGCGTACAAATACCGATCATCACCATGTATTCGGGATTGATGGAGCGATGTTCATTCTTCGCATAGGCCGGCTGCTGAGACAGCTCATCCGAATTCGGATCACGCAACAGCGGTTCCAGGCTCCTCGTGTTTGCAAGCATTTCTTCGTCGCGCCGCAAGATCCAGACGGGTTGCCCGCGCCACTCAACGGTCATCAACTGGCCAACCTCGAGCTTGCTGACATCCACCTCAACAGGCGCGCCAGCAGCCTGGGCCCTGGCCGAAGGATGCATGGAAAGAATAAATGGAGTAGCAACATAAGCTGCACCGACTCCCCCCATGGCCGTCGTCGCAGCAATCAGCATGCGACGCCGACCGTAGTCGATTTCATCCGAACTCATCTCTACCTCTTTCTCAGTGACAGGGTATTTTCGCGCGACATGTTAACCCAAGTTAACCCCAAAATAACCGGCTCGCACCGGAACATAACAAATATGCCTGAGCGTTTCACACAGTAAACAGTAATCCTGTTGCAATCAAATGTTGGCACCCAGCCACGCACTCCATCAAGGCAGGATTGGCAGAGCCCAACAAGCCTGAGCGGGAACTGAATATCCGCACGTAAAAAAACCCAATAAGCAATAAAACGCCCTTCTGCGCGTATTCACTCGTTTATGGCTTCAATCTCAATGTGTAATAAATTGAGTGCGTTAACCAACCTGAATCCGCGATCTCAGGTTTAGTACAGAAAGCCGATCCACAATGACTATCGGCAGGAATTCACTCATTCACGGCCATATCGATCCATACTGCGTATCGGTTATTCCTGCTCTACGAACAACAAAT
>JALTPW010000669.1 GCA_026999335.1 Chromatiales bacterium | reverse complement strand
TTATGACTGTTTTGTAGGTTGGTGGTGAGCTTGCGAACCCCAACGAAACCAACAATGTTGGGACTCCTGCGTCACCATCAACCGACAATAAGTAGGATGTCAGGCTTAACTTAATGACAATGGCTAGTACTCTTTACAAGGTGATAATGCCGGGTTCAGCGCCACAGGGAAGTTGTCCTGCACTAACGGTAGGTGCTTTTCTTAAAGAACCTACTTTTAGTAGGCGACGCCGCACATGACGGCTTCCCGCCGCGCCCGAAGGGAGGCCCGCATCGACCTCGACGACGCCAGTGCCCAGGACAATGCATGAAATATTCGGACTGGTACCCCGTTAGATAGCAACCCGGTATCTTGATATAGTCGTACAATTTCCAGAAGGTGCCGGCTTGAGATGGTTCTGCGGAGATAAACTGGAGGGGATATAGATGACAATCAAAACAGTTAATCAGCTTGCGACCGGATTGCTGTTTGCACTTTTTTCGTTGGCAGCCCAAGCCGCGACACCCATCAAGATAGATGGATATACGGTGCACTTCAACGCCTTTAATAGCGATACACTACAGCCGAATATGGCTAAGGCCTACGATATCGTCCGGAGTAAAAACCGCGGCATGTTTACCCTCTCGGTGATGAAGGACGACCCTGGCGTGTCGCCTATCGGCAAGCCGGTGCACGCCAGGGTCAAGGCCAGCGCCACCAACCTGGCTGGCCAACTGCGCAATTTCACGGTGCGTGAGATTGACGAGGGCGATGCCATCTATTACATCAGTGTGTTCCACATCTCAGCAGAGGAGACGCTGGCCTTCGACATTCAGATCGCCCCCGAGGACGGCGGCAAGCCTTTCGCGGTGAAGTTCCGCCAGAAATTCTATACCCGATAACGCGTGTTACCGACAGGCCAATGCGTAGTCTCAAAGGTTGGTAGAAAAATAGAAATGCAAAAGGCCGCAGATGCGGCCTTTTGTCGGTGGACGATTCGAAGGCTCAGGCGGCCAATGCGCCCTTCATTTTCTTCATGGCGTTTTTTTCCAGTTGGCGGATGCGTTCGGCGGAAATGCCGTACTTGTCGGCCAGTTCGTGCAGGGTGGCCTTCTTTTCCGACAGCCAGCGGCTTTGCACGATGTCGCGACTGCGCTCGTCGAGATTGTCGAGTACCAGGTTCAAGCGCTGGTGGTTGTAGGTCTCCCAATCCTCGGCTTCCAACATGCTGGAAGGCTCCATGCGGGTATCACGCAGGTAGCCGGCGGGTGAGGGACTGAAGTCGCTGTCGTCATCGGCATCACCATAGCCGTCGAAGGAGGCATCATGCGCACTCATGCGTTTTTCCATTTCCAGCACGGTCGCCGGAGGTACGTCCAGTTCCTTGGCCACGGCCTCGACTTCCTGGTGCGAAAACCAACCCAGACGCTTCTTGTTCTTGCGCAGGTTGAAGAACAGTTTGCGCTGGGCCTTGGTGGTGGCCAGCTTGACGATGCGCCAGTTACGCAGGATGTATTCGTGGATCTCGGCGCGAATCCAGTGTACGGCAAAGGATACCAGGCGCACGTTGACGCCGGGATCGAAACGTTTTACGGCCTTCATCAGACCGATATTGCCTTCCTGAATCAAATCCGCCTGGGGTAGGCCATAGCCGCTGTAGCCACGCGCCACATGAATGACGAAACGCAAATGGGAAAGCACTAACTGGCGGGCGGCGTTGAGGTCACCCTCTTCCCGCAGACGAGTAGCAAGTTCGCGTTCTTCCTCGACACCCAGCATGGGAATCTGGCTGGCGGCCTGCACATAGGCCTCCAGGCTTCCGCTGGGGACAGCAAGATCGACTGTCAAACTTTTGTACATGACTAAATCCTCCCAAATAGCGTTTTTTCACGACCATTGACTTCCTTTTCCATCGGCAAGTCTAGCAGTCAAATGATGAGAGTGCCAAAGAAAATCATAGTTCCCTGATGGTGGATTTTTTCTGGGAAAACAAGCGCGGGCGGCTTGTCTGGCGAGACAAAATACTTATGTCGGTTCAATGGCTTGTAGATGTCGGCCAACGGCCAGCCAGGAGCCGGCAAGACCGAGAGATACGCCTGACAGGAGCAGGGAAAGACTGGTGATGAAGTCCAGCCCGCCGAGCCGGAACTGACTGTCATAGAGGAATGACAGTTGACTCACCGAGCCACTGAGTAGGCCAAAAAAACCGGAGACCAGCAACCAGGCGGTGACAGCGCCCATCAGTCCGTACCAGAAGCCGGTATAGAGAAAGGGACGGCGGATGAAGGCATTGGTGGCGCCAATCAGTTTGGTGATAATGATCTCCTCGCGGCGGGCGTAAATGGTCAGACGGATGGTGTTGCCCACCACCAGCAGGATGGCCATGGCCAGCAGTACACCGAGCAGCAGCGCAGCGCGCTTGCCGACGTCGATGATGGCATTGAGGCGGCGAATCCATTCCATGTCCAGCTGCGCCTGATCCACCGCATCGAGCTGGCGCAGACGTGCCAACAGCTGCGCCATCGATGCCGGTTCGGCCTGTGCCAGGGTGGGACGCAGCACCAACACGGCGGGCAGTGGGTTTTCCTCGAGGGAATCCAGGGCATCACCGAAACCGGACAGTTGGCGGAATTCGACCAGGGCCTGCTCGCGGGAAATGTAGTGCACCTCGGTCACACCGTCCCAGTCGCGGAGTGTATTTGCCAGCGACTGGATGTCTTTCTCCGCCACGTCTTGTTTGATGAACAGCGACACCTGCGCGGATCCCTCCCAGCCCGAGGAGAGCTGTTGCACGTTACTCAGCAGTACGTGCAGCCCGGCAGGCAGGGCCAGGGCGATGCCGATGACCGCCGCCGTCATCAGGGTGGAGAGGGGGCTGCGCCACAGTTGACCGAGGGAGGACACCAGTACCCACAGATGGTGGGTGAAATAAGCGTTGATGCGCCCGCGTGGTTTCTGCGACTTGCCGCGCGCCTCCGGCTCGATTGGGCGGGTACGGGGTTTGCGGGCTGAACGCTTCATGCCGGCACCGCCAGTTCAGTGGTGCGGCCGTCGTGGGTCAGGCGGCCACCGCTGAGGGTCAGCAGGCGGTGGTCGAGGCGCGAGATGAGGTCGTGATCATGGGTGGCGATGAGCACGGACACACCGACCCGGTTGAATTCCTCGAACAGACCCATGATTTCCTTCGATAATTCCGGATCAAGGTTACCGGTGGGTTCGTCTGCCAGTAGCAGGGGCGGTCGGTTGACCACGGCGCGGGCAATACCGACGCGCTGCTGTTCGCCCCCGGAAAGGGTGATGGGGTAGGCCTTGTCGCGGTTCAGCAGACCCACCTTGTCCAATGCCGCGCGAACCCGCCGGCCCACC
>JALTPW010000668.1 GCA_026999335.1 Chromatiales bacterium | reverse complement strand
TGCTGGAGGCCGGCCTGCCCTGGGTGGCCAGCAATTGGCACGATGACAGTCTGCCAGTATCACGGCTGATCGAGCGCGGCGAAGCGCGCATCGCCTTTTTCAGCTGGCTGGATCCTCAACAGTCACCCCTGCAGCAGATGCAGGGGAGCCACACGCTGGTTGATGGCGACGTTGCGGGTTTGCATCGTGCGTTGCGCCAGGCAAAGGCCGACGGTGCCATTACTGTGTTGGCCACCGAGCTGCCGCTGAAACTGGCGGCCAGCGGGCTGGGGCTGGAAGACGTGGATATCCTTATCCAGCGCTCCGCTTACGAAGAATACGGCGAACCTTCCTTACAGGGGAAAACCTTGGTGCTGCAACCCGGCTCGCGCGGCATGCGCCTGGGGCGTGTGGATCTGACCTTGGCCGATGGGCGGATCGAGTCGTGGCGACATGCGGTGTTGCCCATGCCGGATACTATTGCCGATGCGCAAAAAATGCGCGGCTGGTACGAAGACTACAATGCAGCGGTCAAGGCCGCCTACCTGAAACGCGTGGAACTGCGCAAGCAGCGCGAGCAGGGACAGAGTTCTTTCGTGGGTGAGGAGGTCTGCCAGACTTGCCACCAGGCCGCATACAAGGTCTGGTCCGCCAGCGATCACGCCATCGCCTATGACGATCTCGAAGCGGTCGGCAAGTCCTTTGACCCTGCGTGTATCCAGTGCCACGTGGTGGGTTTTGATAAACCCGGTGGTTTCGTCGACATGAGCATGACCGGCCATCTGATGGGCGTGCAGTGCGAATCCTGTCATGGTGCGGGTCGCGCCCATGTGGAGGCGCAGGGCAAGGTGGCCCTGCCCAACAGCGATTGGGATAAAGAAAAGATGTGTGCCCAGTGTCACACCCAGCCACACAGTCCCGGCTTCGTGTTCGACAGCTATTGGCCGAAGATCCGCCACTGATCCCGGCTCCGGGTTTGCCCATTCCGCTGTATTCTCCGCAGCTCGCCTAAAGCGCCTTGTGTGTTGAACGCCTGCGGAGCGAGTCATCCGGAGGAGTACTTGAAATTCCGTACATTCTAGATTCCCGCCTGCGCGGGAATGACGGTATTCCAAGTCGCTTAAGATTAAGTCAGTACCCTTCGTGCAATACCCCGCTTTCGCGTAGCGAAATAGCTTGCTGCGGGGTTGTTTATTGGCATCCATTTGCGGATCGTCATAGGCTCGCATCATATTCCGCTCTTCCGGAAACGCTTATCGAGAGGCTGTTTCACTCTTGATGAAGATTCGCCGTGTCCACTGGAATGGCGTCGTAGTCCCGGCGCATGCGGTTTTTTCAACGCCGTCTGCAGTAGGTGATCTCCCGTCGCCTGTTGTATAGTCTGCACCGGAATGGTGCGGCCACCCGGTTGTCTCCGCGCCTTGGTCGTCAGCTGACAGAAACAAAAGAGGTACGCAATGGAAACGGTAAAGGCGGGCAGTGACGTTTTATTCATTCTCCTGGGGGCGATCATGGTGCTGGCCATGCATGCCGGATTCGCCTTCCTCGAAGTCGGTACGGTGCGCAAGAAAAACCAGGTCAACGCCCTGGTCAAGATCATGGTCGATTTTGCCATCTCCACCATCGCCTACTTTTTCATCGGCTATGGCATCGCCTACGGTATCGGTTTTATGGAGGGTGCTCAGGCGCTGTCGGAGAAGAATGGTTACGAGTTGGTGAAGTTTTTCTTCCTGCTGACCTTCGCCGCCGCCATTCCCGCCATCGTCTCCGGCGGCATCGCCGAACGTGCGCGCTTCAATCCTCAGTTGGTCGCGACCTTTCTCATTGTCGCCCTGCTCTATCCTTTCTTCGAAGGTATGACCTGGAATGGCAACTTTGGCATGCAGGCCTGGCTGGCGGCCACCTTCGGCTACGAGTTCCATGATTTCGCCGGCTCCGTGGTGGTGCATGCCATGGGTGGTTGGATCGCGCTGGGTGCGGTGCTGCTGCTGGGCGCACGCCATGGGCGCTACGGCAAGGATGGTACCGTTTCTGCGCACCCGCCCTCCAGTATTCCCTTTTTGGCCTTGGGGGCATGGATGCTCACCGTGGGCTGGTTTGGTTTCAACGTGATGTCGGCACAGACCATCGATGCGGTCAGTGGCCTGGTGGCGGTTAACTCGCTGATGGCCATGGCTGGTGGCATTATCGCCGCATTGGTGGCGGGGCGCAGCGATCCAGGTTTCGTCCATAACGGCCCGCTGGCCGGGCTGGTGGCCGTGTGTGCGGGTTCTGACGTGATGCACCCCTTGGGCGCGCTGGTGACCGGTGCGGTGGCCGGGGGGCTGTTTGTGTGGACCTTTACCCTCATACAGAACAAATGGAAGATCGACGATGTGCTGGGCGTGTGGCCCCTGCACGGTCTGTGTGGCGCCTGGGGTGGCATTGCCGCCGGTATCTTTGGCATCGAGGCGCTGGGGGGAATGGGCGGTGTGAGTTTCATGGCGCAGCTGGTGGGCACGTTGATCGGTGTTGCGATTGCCCTCGCCGGCGGTCTGGCGATCTACGGTATCCTCAAACAAACGGTCGGCATCCGCCTGACCCAGGAAGAGGAATACGTCGGCGCTGACCTGAGTATTCACCGTATCGAATCTGAGCCACCCGATAGCCGTTAAATGCCTGCCGGGAATGCGGCATAACCAGCAGCCTGGATGAAACCTGAATCCGAGGGTTCAGGTGAAACGTAGCGAAATCCGGGCTACCGGTTTTTTCCAAGAGCCTGCTGCGGCAAAACCACCGTGTCCCCTCCCGACTTTTCGTTTCATCACGATAATGTGAATATTGCCATTCCCCTCTTTTCGATAAATCCTTAAAGCCAAAATAATGTGTGGCATGATACGCAACCATTTGTTAATACAAAGAAATTTGTTTGTTGTTGGCGGCATTGCCAGGGTGGTTGCTAACAGTGGCTCGAGCAAAGTAGACTGATTGCGGCGGCAACAGACACGCCAGATCACGGCAACGGACACATCGAGTCACTCGTATGGATGCAAACACGTACCGATCCGATATGGGCAAGGCACGTCAGCCCATTGAAATAAACGTCATGGCGGCCACAGCCCGGGATATCACCCAGTATTTCGACCTCCAGAAAAAAAGCCGGCCACTGCTGACCGCAGAGCAGACCCCCGCTGATTTTCTGCAAATCCTGCGGGACAACGGCCATCACCAGGATGCGGTCATCTTTTTGGCCCATGCATTACCGATACGCGACGCGGTGTGGTGGGCCTGTATGTGCGCCCGGGAACACCTTGACAACTGCGGCGAACAATACCGACAGGCGCTCACCGCAGCGGAAGCCTGGGTGCGTGAACCCACGGAAGAAAACCGCC
>JALTPW010000667.1 GCA_026999335.1 Chromatiales bacterium | reverse complement strand
TGAGGCGGGCGGTGGTGACCACCCCAGTGGACATACCCACCATCTCGGCCTGTTCGAGAAAGGTGGTCAACTCGTTGCCGATGGCGCTGGCGCAGTTGCCTCGCTCGACATACTGATTAACCGCAATGACGCCGGCCTTGGTCTTCACGCCGGTCATGATGGCCGTCATGGTGCCGGCAGAGTCCGATGTCTGCTGATTGGTGTTGTAAGTCTTCGACAGGGCGAGGTGGGGCAGCAGCTCGAAGGAAAGGCGGTTCTCCTCGCCGTTTTCCCCACGCAGCTGACCTTCGAGAATACGCGCGGCGGTTACCGTGGAGATGCCCATGCCATCACCGACGAAGAGAATGATATTCCTGGCTCGGCGCCTGTTTTTGTGCAGATGCTTGGCCTGCTTTACAGCCTGAGCGCCATCACGGTACCACTGCTGTGGTGACTCCGCCCGGGCGGCGCTCCCCAGAGACAGGCCAATGGCCAGGGAAATGGCCGACACGGAAAAACATGTGTAACACCTGCGGATGACTTTTTGACAGTACATACGGCTAACTCCTTGTCCAGAAATAAAAGGGGTTTTCCCAATGTCATTAAGTTAAGTCTGACACCCTACTTATTGTCGGTTGATGGTGACGCAGGAATCCCAACATTGTTGGTTTCGTTGGAGTTCGCAAGCTCACCACCAACCGACAAAACAGTTATCATTTTGTTAACTTAATGGCATTGGGTTCTTCCCTAAACCAGGTGGGTAGACTATCGTAACGCCTTATGAGAAACAAAGACCTCCACGCCCAAATTTCGGACACTGACAATCCCGTAGAATGAGTGAAACCACACTAAAAAGGAACGCCCGCATGAAAGCCCGCACCACATCCAGCATGCTGTGGCATGCCTTTGCCACGGCGTCAATATTGATACTGCTCTCTGCCTGCGGTGGAGACAACAACCGCCTTAGCAACGCCGATACCTCCGTGGAGATTAGCGACAGCAGCGTAACAAGGGTCATCGACCAATCAACCCTCTATGATCTGAGTATCAGCGGTTCCGGCAACACGGTCAGCATTGCGGGAAACAATCGCCTCAACCAATTCACCATCAGCGGCAGCAACAATATCGTCACCGTGCTGCCGGGCACGACGATTGCCGCCCTCACCTTCTCGGGCAACGACAACACGGTCAACGCTCCCGCAGGCAGCATAGCCACCAAGACAGACAATGGTGGGAGCAATAGCGTTATCGATCTCTGAGCCGGTATATCAAACCCACTCAACTCCGCTTGCGCGCCTTGCGGATATGGCGCTTGAGGCGCTGACGTTTGTCGGCCTGATGTTTGGTGAGTTTGTTCTTGCGCCCCTGATAGGGGTTGGCGCCGGTGCGGAAGTCGATGCGAACCGGTGTCCCTTCCAGGCGTAGCACCTTGCGATAGACGTTGGCCAGATAACGCTTGTAGGCGGCCGGCACATCCTTGGTCTGGTTGCCGTGAATCACGATCACCGGCGGGTTGCGGCCACCCTGATGGGCATAGCGCAGCTTGATGCGGCGGCCACGCACCAGCGGTGGCTGGTGTTCTTCCACGGCCTGTTCGAGGATGCGCGTCAGATCCGGCGTGGAAAACTGACGGCTGGCCGATTCGTAGGCGCGCAGAATGGGCGCAAACAGGTCGCCGACGCCGGTGCCGTGCAAGGCGGAGATGAAATGCAGCCTGGCGAAATCGACAAATTGCAGGCGGCGTTCCAGTTCGTAACGCACCCGATCACGTGCGGATTTGTCCAGACCGTCCCACTTGTTAACGGCGATCACCAGGGCACGGCCGGCATCGAGGATGAAACCCAACAAGTGGGCATCCTGCTCGCTCACGCCTTCGTGGGCATCGATCACCAGCACCACCACATGGGCCTCTTCGATGGCCTGCAGGGCCTTGATGATGCTGAATTTCTCCAGCTTGTCACTGACCTTGCGCCGGCGCCGCACACCAGCGGTATCGATGAAGGTGTATGCCTGTCCCCGGCGCTCAAAGGGCACGTAAATGCTATCGCGAGTGGTACCCGGCAGGTCATAGGCCAGCACCCGCTGTTCACCGAGAATGCGGTTGATCAGGGTGGACTTGCCGACATTGGGCCGGCCGAGAACGGCAATCTTGACGCCCCGATCCTCGACATCCTCTTCCTCATCGGGTTCCGGCAGGCCGGCCAGCACCAGATCCATCAATGAACGAACACCGCGACCGTGCGAAGCCGTGATGCCGGTCGGCTCCCCCAGGCCGAGGGCGTAGAAATCCGCCGTGACCACTTCAGCATGGGTGCCGTCTATCTTGTTGACCACCAGATAGACCGATTTGCCACTGGCGCGCAGACGACGGGCGATCTCGTCATCGCCGGCCAACAGGCCGTCACGGGCATCGACCAGAAACAGGATTACATCGGCCTCTTCCACCGCCAGCCAGACCTGCCCGGCCATCAACCCGTCGATGCCTTCGTCCTCACCACTGAGACCACCGGTATCGACCACCAGATAGGGACGATCACCAAGCCGACCTTCACCGTACTTTCGGTCACGGGTCATGCCCGGCAGATCGGCCACCAGGGCATCGCGCGAGCGGGTAAGGCAATTGAATAACGTGGATTTGCCCACATTGGGACGCCCGACAAGGGCGATAACGGGCTTCATTGATCGCTGCTTTCTGTTATGTCTGTGGTCACGTGCATGCGGAAAGCTACCAGGGCGCCGGTATTGTCGCGCACATAGAGACGCTCACCGGTGACCACCGGATAGGTCGTCACCGCATGATCCGGTTTTTTCTGATCACCTTCTTCGTCTTCCCACGGATAATGAAAATAGTGCCAGGCCTCGGTGATGTTCTGCCCGGCGAGGATTTGACCATCGCGGCTATCAAGCCAGTGTATATCGCCCTGATCATCCGCCACCACCACGGCGCGCCCCATCACCGCCGGTGCGCTGACGCGCTGGCCGGAAAACTGATCCTGCCGCCACAACGTGGCGCCGGTGCGACGATCCAGCGCCCATATCCGTCCCGGATCGTCACTGAGGAACAGCTGGCTGTCACCCAGCACAACACCGGAATAAGAGGACATTTCGCGCGTCCACAAAAAACGTCCGTTTTCGCTACTGACGGCCGCCACGCGCCCCTGATAACTGCTCACATAAATAACACCGTCCGCAGCCTGTAGCCGGCCATCGATATCGACCATGCGTTCCAGATCATTGCGCCCACGCGGTACGGCGATGGTGGCCTCCCATTCCAGTTCACCCTTGGCCAGACTCAGCGACACCAGCACACCGTCGGCAAAACCGGCAATCACCCGTTCCCCCACGACCAGCGGTGAGGCCGTGCCGCGCAGGGTCAGGGTCGGCGGCGGACGCCGATAACTCCAGATGCGCTGGCCGTCGCTACGATTCAGCGCCATCACATAACCATCGATACACTGCAACAGAATCTTGTCATCCGTGATCACCGGCAGCGCCAGCATTTCACTGCAAATCCTGCTGCGCCACAGGGTCTTACCGTCCTCTGCATCGAGGGCGACCAGCTCGGCCTTGATGGTACCGAGCAGCACCATGCCGCCGCCTACGGCCGGGCCACCCGTCAGCTGTTCAGCCAGATTCACCGTCCACAAGGAACCGGCATCGCGGCTATTCATGGCGACAACGCCGCCGGCAACATTCGCCACATAAAGTCTGTCATCGGTGACAAACGGTGTCAGTTGAACATTCGCATTTTCCGGCAGTTCACCGGTCTGAATCGCCCAGACAGGCTTTACTTCCAGTTGCAGATCAGACAACAGCAAACTGCTGTCCTTCTTGAAAACACCACAGCCCGACAGCCCAATGGCCAGCAGCAGAAGCAAAAAAACCCGCATTGTTATGACAAACCCTCTTCGCCGCTACCACCGAGTTCGTCAAGCTTCATCTGCAACAGGCGGCGGCCGGGTGAGGTGGGGTCCATGACAGACAGGGCGCGAACATAGGCCGTGCGAGCCAGATCCGCTTTTCCATCGGCCATGTAAACATCCCCTTTCAGCTGCTCATAGATCGCTTCAAAGGTGTCCACCGCGGTAACGGCATTCAACTGGGCCAGCGCGCCCGCCGTATCGCCCTCGGCCAACAGCAATTCCGCCAGACGCAGGCGCGCCACCATTTTTACTTCTTCCTGCTCGGCATTGCTCAAGGCCCAGTTGAGGTGCGAACTGGCTGCGGCCATGTCACCCTGCTCAAGCTTGATCTTCGCCAGCGCCAGCGAGGCCAGGGCCGCGTAAGGCGTATCGGAAAACTGTCCCAGCAAGGCCGAACCATCCGCCGCCGCCTCTTCCAGCGAACCTCGGGACAATTTTGCCATCATCATCTGATAGACATTCGAGGCGGCTACGGCATGGGCATCTTGTCCGGCCATCCAGGTACGCCCGCCCCATAGTACGGCGATACCGATAATAATGCCGCCAATAACCGACAGCCTGTTTTCACGCCACCATTTTTTGATGGCTTCTACCTGCTCTTCCTCAGTTCTATAAACTTCCACTGTGCGTCTCCAGCTATCTTCTCAAGTTTTACGATTTCAATTCCGTCGGAAAATTTTCACTTCCCGGCAATGCTTGATGATGTCAGTGCGCCCATCAGGTGCTCTGCCAATACCCCCTGCGATACGATTTCCTGCTCACGGTTTTCGCGCAGATATTTCAGGCCCACGGTGCCCTGCGCCACTTCATTCTCACCCAGCACCAGGGCCACCTGCGCGCCACTCTTGTCGGCGCGCTTGAACTGGCTCTTGAAGCTGCCACCGCCACAGTGAGTGACAAGACGCAGACCGGGCTGCGCATCACGCAGCCTTTCCGCCAGAACCAGGCCCTGGGCCTGCGCCGCCTGACCCACCAATACCAGATAAGCATGTGGCAGATATTGCGGCTGCAGTTGATCGCGCACCAATGCCAGCAGGCGCTCCAGGCCGATGGCAAAACCCGCCGCCGGCGCCGGCTTGCCACCCAATTGCTCCACCAGCACGTCAAAACGACCACCGGCACACACGGTGCCCTGCGCGCCCAAACGATCCGTGACCCACTCAAACACGGTGCGTGAATAATAATCCAGCCCGCGCACCAGACAAGGATTGATGGTATACCTCAGGCCCGCCGCATCGAGTAGACCACACAGGGTAGCAAAATGCTCACGCGATTCGTCGTCCAGGTATTCCGACAGCTTGGGAGCGGCCGCCACCAGTGCGCGCATTTGCGGATTTTTGCTGTCCAGAATGCGCAACGGATTGCTCTCCAGCCGCCGCAGGCTGTCGGCGTCCAACTGCTCGCGGTGCTGGTTGAGATAGGCCACCAGTTTTTCACGATACACGGCACGCGCCTCAGCCGTACCGAGAGAATTGATCTGCAACACCAACCCGTCCAGCCCCAGGCGTTGCCACAGTCGCGCACTCATCAGAATCAGCTCGGCGTCCAGATCCGGCCCGCTCATGCCAAAGGTCTCCACGCCCACCTGATGGAATTGGCGATAGCGGCCTTTTTGTGGCCGTTCGTGACGGAACATGGGGCCCATGTACCATAGGCGCTGCACCTGCTGGTTGCTCAGCAGGCTGTGTTGGATACCGGCACGCACACAGCAGGCGGTACCTTCCGGGCGCAGGGTCAGGCTATCGCCGTTGCGATCCTCGAAGGTATACATTTCTTTTTCGACGATATCCGTGACCTCGCCGATGGAGCGCTTGAACAGCTCGGTCTTTTCGACGATGGGGAAACGGATCTCCCGGTAGCCATACTGTGCCAGCACGCCGCGTATTTCCGCCTCGAGCCGTTGCCAGTAAGGGGTGTCACCGGGCAGGATGTCGTTCATCCCGCGCACGGCCTGAATCATGTTTGCCAAGGTTGTGATTCCAGTCTTTATTCGTTTTTAACTTTTAGGTTTGCCACAGAGGCACAGAGGCCACGGAGAAAAGCATTTTAATGCATGTCTCGTCTATTCCGGCATATGCCGGAATCCAGACCTGCGCTTGAATCGAGCCACTGGATTCCGGGTCTGCGCTACGCTTCGCCCGGAATGACCAACAACTTGTATTTTCTCTGTGCCCCCGGCATCTCTGTGGCAAACGGTTTTCTACCCGTCCTGACGCCGCGCCACTTCCGCACGCACCACGCGTTCCAGCTCGTCGACCAACTCTGCATCGCTCACTTTGTGATCCGGCTTGCCACCCACGTAGAGCAGATTGGGTTCGCCGCCCGTGAGGCCGATATCGGCCTCGCGGGCCTCGCCGGGACCGTTGACCACACAGCCGATTACCGCCACGTTCAGCGGTTCGAGAATATCTTCCAGCCGTTCGTCCAGGGCATTGGTGGTGCTCACCACGTCAAAGCACTGCCGCGAGCAGGAGGGACAGGCAATGAGATTGATGCCCTTGGCACGCACATGCAGGCTTTTCAAAATATCAAAACCGACTTTGATTTCCTGTACCGGGTCGGCAGCCAGGGAAACACGGATGGTGTCGCCGATACCCTCGGCCAGCAGCATGCCCAGGCCGATGGCGGACTTCACCGCCCCGGCGCGTGCACCACCCGCCTCGGTAATACCCAGATGCAGGGGCTGCTCGATCTGGCTCGCCAATTGCCGATAGGCGGCGACGGTCATGAAGACGTCCGAGGCCTTGAGGCTGATCTTGAAATCCTGAAAATCGAGGCGGTCGAGGATGTCGATATGACGCAGGGCGGATTCCACCAGCGCCTCCGGCGTCGGTTCACCGTATTTTTTTTGTAAATCCTTTTCCAGCGAACCGGCATTGACGCCAATGCGGATGGGAATACCCTTGTCGCGCGCCGCATTCACCACGGCACGCACACGATCCTCGCGGCCGATGTTGCCGGGATTGATGCGCAGACAGTCCACACCCAGCTCGGCGACACGCAGGGCGATTTTATAATCGAAATGAATATCACTGATCAGGGGCAAATTGACCCGGCGGCGGATCTCACCAAAGGCCTCGGCAGCCTCCATGCTGGGCACGGAAACACGCACCATATCGGCGCCGGCGCGCTCAAGGGCCTCGATCTGCGCCACGGTGGCATCGACATCGGTGGTTTCCGTATTGGTCATGCTCTGCACCGAAACCGGCGCATCGCCACCCACCGGCACATTGCCCACCATGATCTGCCGCGATTTGCGGCGTCGAATCGTCTGATATTCGGGTTTATGCATAGCCACTAATTCTCGTTATCCATTGCACCACCCACGGCAAAACGCGCCAGACGCCGGCCCTGGTATTTGCCTAGATCCACCGCCTCGCCGTCCAGTAAAAGGCTGACCCCGGGAACATAGCCCAACACCACGGCAAAAGGCGCCACGCCGTGCAGAGTATGAGTCTGTCCTGCACGCGCCAGTTGGTGGATCAGGCGTTCATCACGGGCGTCATGTATCTCAACCCAGGAATCCGCCTGGAAATGCAGGCGCAACTCATTCTCGCTGTCGACGACCACCGCGTCTTCGGCAGTGGCCTGTTCGTCCGCAGATGAAACAGGCCGAACATCCAGCCCGAGCGAAAAACCTTCATCGATGGCAATCGGTTCCGGGATCGACGCCGGCATATCCAGATCAGGGATAGCCAGCACCCGCCCTCCGGCAGCGACGCTTTTTTCCTCCGCGGGCTCTGCGGAAAGTTCCGGCAAGGCTGGCTGTGGCACGGGCTCTTCCGGCACAGATTTCTCTGGTGCGAGTTGCTCTGGCACGAATTGCTCTGACAGCGGTTGCTGTGGCAACGGCTTAGACGTCATCCTCTCTCGTGGTGCTTCTGCCAGCGGCAGGTTTCCACTCTTTACCATCCACAGCACCACGGCCACGCTGACCAGAACCAGCAACAGCAAACCGATCATGCGCAGGGGGCGTCCCCGGCGTCTGCCATTCCCCCGGGAAAAAGCCACAGGGCGGCTGCTACCGGGTCGCGTCAAATCACCATCACCCGCAGTGGACAACAGCATTGCCGAACGTGTGCCAAGATGCTCCAGGCCGGTAAATTCCGGAATCAGTTCATCCGCCGACAAGCTGACGATCCGCGCATAGGCACGGATATAGCCCACCGCAAATACTGGCGCACCCACCCTGGCAATCTCGTCACTTTCCAGCGCCGCCACCTTGTCAACACTGATGCGCATCCGTTCAGCCACATCCTGCTGGCTCAATTTCAGGGCTTCTCTCGCCAGACGTAGACGTTCCCCGGGCACCGCCGTCGTCCCGGCCTCTATCTCGATCTGCCCGGGCGTACTCATCGCTGCCGTGCTTCCATATCGAGCAACAGGCCCATTTCATCGGAATCGGGAAAATGCCGGCTCAGCTGGTTGGCGTACTCGTGCACGGCCGCTGCATCGCCCAGTTGCGTCTCGATCTGTATGCCCAGCCACAAACTGCCGGCGGTATCCGGCGCCACCGCCTGATAACGCTGCAGGTAGGCACGGCCGCTCATGAAGCGCCGGTTGTCCAGACTGATCTGCGCCATCCGCAACAACGCAACCGGCAAAAGCGGATCGATTTGCAGTGCCCGACGCAGATATTTTTCGGCCTTCTTGATATCGGATTTTTGCATCGCGCAGACACCAAGATTCTCGAAGGCACTTGCCGGTGTCTGGTAGTTGCGGCTTTCCAGGGCCGTCAGAAAATGTTTTTCCGCCTGGTCGAACTTGCGTGCCTGACAGAGCATCACCGCATAATTATTGTGTGTGCGGCCATCCATCGGTTGCAATGACAGGGCACGCTGAAAATGCTCATCGGCCTGATCGAACTCACCCAGGCGTTGGTAGACCAGGGCAATGGCGCCGTGTGCCGGTGCATAGTCAGGCGCCATCTTCAGCGCCTTCTGCAATTTTTCCAGAGAGGCTTCGGTGCGGCCCTGCTCCAGATAACCAATGGCGAGGTGCAGGTTGGTCTCAGCGAGTTTCTGTGTGTCGATTTCTTCTTTCACGCCGCCACCGCAAGCGACAAGGAAAAGACTCAGGACAAACACGCCAAGCGAGCGAAGCAACATAATCAGCCCATCGCCTCCCGAGGCAGATTCCGCTTGCTGCGATCCATCACCTTGCCCACCAACTGCCCACAGGCGGCATCGATATCATCGCCGCGCGTCTTGCGGGTGATCGTGATCAGTCCGCCTTTTTGCAGGATATCGCGAAAGCAATCGATGCGTTCCGGCGTGGAACGCCGGTACTGCGTCCCGGGAAAGGGATTGAAGGGGATCAGATTGACCTTGGCCGGCACGCCTTGCAGCACCTTGACCAGCTCGCGGGCATGTTGATTCGTGTCGTTAACGCCATCGAGCATGACATATTCCACGGTGATTTTACGGCGTGAATCGAGGCT
>JALTPW010000666.1 GCA_026999335.1 Chromatiales bacterium | reverse complement strand
AGACAGGGCCCAGCCAATGATCGACTTCTCCTATAACATGAGGAAAACAAGAATGCGCCTACAAAGAACAAAAAGCTTACGCCGTTTACTCCAGGGCAGCCTGATCGCCGCCGTTCTCGTCAGTGGCAGCAGCGCCCTGGCCGCCGACGACCCTTCGATCAAGGGTGATCTGCGCAGCAACGTCAATTCGGCCATGAACGAGATGATCCAGCAACGCACCATCAACGGCACCTTCAAGTTTTACGACCAGCTGAAAAACAAGGTCTACGACCTGAAGCTGGTCGAACTCCACGACGGCATCGTCAAGAAAGGTGATTACTATGTGAGCTGTGCCGACTTTGTCGACACCCAGGGCAACAAGGTGGATATGGACTTCTTCGTACAAGCCAACAACGGTAAACTGATCGCCACCCAGGCCATCATGCATAAGGTCGATGGCAAAAAACGGAAATATCATCTGGAGAACTGATGTCCCCTTCCCCTAGGGTCTGCAAACACTTATTACGCCACCGCGACGGCGGCCATTTTTTTGTGGGGCAAGGCGCATCGAGCGCGATGTACTTAACGTACATAAGCGAGGTGCAACGCAGCCCCGCAGAAAAATGGCCCCGTCCCTTCGGGTTGCGCCCCAAAATAGGCCATGCAGCGTTGCTCGTACCCAAAGCACTCGCTACGCTCGCGGGGCAGGCTCTCGTTCATTTGGAGTCACCAAACTTCTCTCCTCGCGCCTTGCCTAGCCCATTTTGGGGCAGCAACGCGGCGGAGCAATAAGTGTTTGCAGACCCTAATGACGTGAGGGAGTTGCTGCTGCGTGGTTTCCGCTACGCCTACTCCCTCACGCACGACACGGCCCGTGCCGAAGACCTGTTACAGGACGGCTGGGTCTCCCTACTCAGCGCCGGCGGCCCCCGCCGGCGCCGTTATTTATTCGCCGCCATTCGCAGCCGCTTTATCGACGGCTGCCGCCGCGAACAACTGCTGGTATTCGAATCCCTCGATGAAGAGAGTGAAAACCATGTCAACAACATCCCCGACCCTCGCGCCGGTGATCTCTTCAACTGCAATGACAGCGGCCTGCAACAAGCCCTGACCACGCTCCGCCCCATGGAACGCGAAGCCTTGCTGCTGGCCGATGTCGAAGGCTACACGGCACAGGAGATCGCCGAACTCACCGGCCACCCGCGCGGCACCATACTCAGCCTCATCCATCGCAGCCGGAAAAAGCTGCGCCGCCAGTTAAGCCAACGGGATCAGGAGGCCGAACGTGCCTGAGCAACCTCTGGACGAACATCTGCGGCGCTACTACACGGACAAAAAACCGTCCCCACAGTGCCTCGACCGCTTGGTCGCGCTGGCTGAGTCCACGCAGACCGCCGAGTCGTCAGCGCCAGAAACCCCGCCAGCGGCCCTCCCAGCAACAAAAACACGCCGCAGCACCCCGGCGTATCTGGCGATCGCCGCCTCACTGCTGTTGGTACTGCTCGGTAGCGGCATCTTCCTGCTGCAAAAAAACGACGGCACCGATCCCAGTTGGCTGGTCGCCAAAGAGATTGCCGTCAATCACAACAAACACCTGGCAATCGAATTCCCCACCGGGGACTACCACGAGCTGAACCGGCTGATGGGCAAGCTCGACTTTTCCGGCGTGATATCGAAGCGCTTGGCACCGGGCGAGTACCGCCTGCTAGGCGGTCGTTATTGCTCCATCCAGGGGCAGTTAGCATTGCAACTCAAACTTCAGGATCGCGCTGGCAACCTATACACTCTGTATCAGGCGCCCCTCAACAAAATACTGACCAGCATTCGGCAGGGCGAACAACGGATCGACGGCCTGCGCATCACCCTGTGGCGTGAAGCAGGACTGCTGCTCGGTCTGGCCAGTTCGCCGACGCAGGTGCCCGAGGACAAGGCTGGCGGCGAGTAATCTCCGGCTTTCGTGTGAGAAGAAAGCACCCTTTTTACCCGTATCATGACTGCCCCATCCCTGTTGAGCGTTGCACCGCAAAAAAAACGGGCCATTCAGGCCCGTTTTTTAATACCGCTTTTGTATCAGCACTTAATGCTGGCTATCGTCCAATGACTTACGTCGGCGATATCCTGCGCCAACAAGCCCAAGCAGACCCAGCGACATCAGAGCAATACTACCGGGCTCCGGCACAGTGACACTACCGATTGCCTTTGGCGAAGCCACCGTTACACCGCTCGGGAAAGCAGGGTCGCCGGTATTAACGGGCATATCCAGCCACGATGTCTGATAGGGTGCGGCCGTCGGGCCATAGGCGGCATCAAAGCCGAAACCTGCCAACGATTCCCCGGGGAAGATGGGACTCCCACCAAAACCATCACCCTCTCCACCGAAGCAGCCAAACCCCTCACCGCCACCGATGTCACAATACCAGTGCAGTACCTGGGTGGCATCAAAGATGGGATTATTTGCCCCGTCAAGCTGCTGATACCAAGGGTCGTTGGGATCCTGCCATGCAGCAACACCATCCCAACCGGTATTCGAATTAACAACACCGATTGTCTCGATTTCCCAGTTCCAGCCATACGGCGATAGGATATTGGTAATTCCCATGTCATCGAAATAAGGCAGCTCCCAGTCGATAATGAGATGCGCGTTATCACCACCGTTGGATGGGATGTCATCATTGAAGACCGTAAACTCATAGCTCCAGTTGGAACCACTGCCGCTGACCGCATCGGTCACATGCGAAAGCTGCCCGGCCTCTGCCGACATCGTGGAAACCATCGCCCCCACTCCCACGGCCGCAACAACTGCCAGGGCCAACGCACTTCTTTTGGGTTGAATCATCATGTTCACTCGCTTTCTCTCCTTTTCTGTGGTTTTTATCAGTACTTCTCCGTCAATGGCAACAATCACTGCCAATACGGATATCATTAATGGTTATATCAACATCTCAGAATTTTGGAGCCCTACTACAATGCACATCTTCATGCATATTTCATGCAAGAACAGATTTTTCCTTTTGTGACAGCCACTTACAGATTCAGGACAAATCAATGCAGCAGCAACTGTAAAGGATACCAACACCCAAACCAGAAGGCCGGCTCAGGGATGTGCACGTAACAGCATCCTGATATGGCGCTCGACTTTGTCTCCTGAGTCGCCCTGCCTCCCCCAAGGCCCCAGGCCAGCCTCTCAACCGGCTCCCGGCCTCAGACAATTGGCAGACCACCCGGGGCGTGCCATGATCTACCGCCACTGCCCGAAGGAATTCCGATGATATTTGCACACAGCGCACTACCCAACATTCAATGGCCACCCTTGCCGAAACCACAGGTTGCCCCCATGCTGGCCATGCAGTATCAACTGGAACAAACACAGTGGCTGAGTCCTGAGGCGCTACAAGAACAACAGCTGGCCCAACTACTGAAAGTACTGCACCATGCCAACAAAACCGTACCGTTTTATCAGGAGCATTTCCGTAAAACCAACTTCAAACCGGGAAAAGATCTAGACATAGACGACCTGCAGCGCATCCCAGTGCTGACGCGCGACCAGATCAACGAGGCCCAAAACAGCCTGACCAGCACCCAGCCACCCACAACGCACGGCAAGACCTTTGAAATATCCACCTCAGGCTCAACCGGAAAACCCATAAAAATACTCGGCACCGGTGTTTCGAAATTTTACTGGCAAGCCTTTACCCTGCGTGAACACCTGTGGCACCGACGCGACGCCTCGGCGAAGCTTTCCGCCATACGACGCTTGCCGGACAGAGTCGGCCAGCCCCCACGCGGCAGTCGCCACAAAAGTTGGGGGCCACCAACCGACATCGTTCTGCAAACCGGCCCGTCATCGGCGCTGAACATCAAAAGCACAATTACCCAACAAATCTCCTGGCTGCAAAAGGAAAAACCCGCCTTTCTGCTGACCTACCCTTCAAACCTGATTGCCCTGGCCAGATATTGCCAGTCCAACAGCATCCAGCTTGAAGGCCTGCGTGAAATTAGAACCTTGGGCGAAGTGGTCACTCAGGAGGCCCGGACACTTTGCCGGGAGGTGTTTGGTGTGCGACTGACTGACATGTACAGTTGCCAGGAGGCTGGCTACCTTGCTCTGCAATGCCCGCAGCACGAGCACTATCATGTGCAATCAGAAAACATGTTGCTGGAAATATTGGATGAAAACGACCAGCCCTGTACCGCAGGTCAGGCGGGCCGTGTGGTTATATCCACGCTGCACAATTTCGCCACTCCCCTGATTCGCTACGAAATCGGTGACCTCGCCGTGCCGGGTAAGTCCTGTGCCTGTGGCCGAGGTCTGCCGGTGCTGGAGGAAATCAAGGGCCGGGTGCGCAACATGCTGACCCTGCCCTCCGGTGATCAACGCTGGCCAATGCTGGGAGCCCTTGGTTTTGGTAGCACCTTTACCGTCAGACAATTTCAACTCGTGCAAAAATCACTGCATAACATCGAAATCAAACTGGCCGCAGAACACCCCCTCAGCGCCGACAAAGAAAAACAATTAAGACAAAAAATACACGCTGTGCTGGGCTATTCTTTCCATATTGACATCCACTATGTCGATGAAATACCGCGCAGCAAGGGCGGAAAATTTGAGGATTTCTATTCCGAGATCTGAGCCGAATAGCACTTTCTCATTAGCCTGACACGACAGGCCTATTCCCTTTCAGCATTACGCAGTAATAACGCCAGCAACGTGGACAGGTCATTTTTCCGCTCAAATACTCCCGAGAAAGAAAGCTGCTCAAGCCCGATGAGCGCCGCGTATAGGATGTTTGCATAAGAGGCGCACAGTGCTGGAGAAACCCCGCTTTTTTCAAACAACACCCGGAGAAATTGCCGGCGTGTAGCGTCAACGGTTTTCAACGTCACCGCTGCATTTTTATCGTATCGCGCCCAGTCGCGAATAGCCGCCTCCGCTTGCGCACCACCATAGGGTTCATTTTTTTTGCCGGTTGCGATATCAACCAATCGTCTTAATTGCTCTTTTGGCCCCAGCTCATTACCGGCAACATCAGAAATGATGTCGTGAGTGGCGACTTGTAACCAATGACGCAGCATATCGGTCTTTAAGGCGGAAACATCTTTGAAGTGCCAGTAGAAGGAGCCTTTGCTCACCTGCAAGGCCTTGGCGATCGCTTCCACTTTTATGGCCTGCGGCCCGCCCACAGACAAGGCGCGGAAACTTGCCTTCACCCAGTCCTCCGGTGTCAATGCCGCTTTTGTTATTTTTCTGACCATCCCACCACCATACGCCACCGTATTGACTTGCCTGAACGCCCAGTCTAGCATACGGCTGCGTATGGCCGCGTTCGTCCACCTGCAAGGCAAACATCATGGAAGGCAACCGTTATGAACAAATTGATATTGTGCGCTGGAATACTCTCTGTCCTGACCCTGTGCGCCCATGTATTTGGTGGCGGCCCAGAGATTCATATCCCCGTTCTGGAAAGTGATTTTTCGCTAGAGCTGAAAGCCAGTCTTTCCGTCGTTTGGCATGCCGTCACTGCGGTTCTTATTATCAACTCCGTAGCGCTTTTTCTCGCGGCCAAATCAAAAGGCGCTGAAAAAATGCTGGTCGTGTTTGTTTCCAGCCAGTATCTGGCCTTTGCGGCATTGTTTATATTTTATGGCATCACACACCTGGGTACGCTTTTACTCATGCCGCAATGGAGCGTATTTCTGTTGATGCCGGCCCTGGCCCTTGCAGGGTTGCGGCCACGCAAAACTGAACGGGTCGAGAAATGATCATGACGACTATAGCGTTACTGATATTCAGCAGCCTCTTTGCGGTGGCCCTGTTACATGTCGCCTGGGCCTTTGGTGTTGTCTGGCCCGCCAATAATGAACAAACATTGATCGACACTGTGATTGGTGCACCGGGCATGTCGAAAATGCCCGGCACCGGACTGACTCTCGCGGTCGCCGCCGGTATCGCCAGCGCAGGCATTTTCGCCCTTTGGGGAGCGAAGCTTGTCACCTTGCCCTTGCCAGCATGGATGCAGTCCGCGAGTCTGCTTGTGTTGGCAATCATATTCGGCCTGCGCGGTTTTTCCAGTTATCTCACCATTGGCCCACTGAGTGCACGCACGCAACCGTTTGCCCATCTTGACCAGTGGTTTTATGCACCGCTGTGTCTGCTGATTTGCCTGGGCTTCGTTATCTTATTAACCCGGCAATAATATATTGGCGCCACTGATGGCAAACCCCAACCGTGATCCGTAGGGCATCGCCCACCGATGCAGGCTTCCCGTGTTTGCGGAAATGGTGGGCAATGCCCACCCTACAAAACAATCGTGATATTGCTAATTATTTAGGGCATAGCAACAGCTCTCCGGTCGCCACGCCTCATTCCATGGCAAAATTACTTTCCTGAATAACGGCCAGAAAGATCTCCCCATAGCGTTCCAGCTTCTGCTCACCGACACCACTGACGGTGTGCAGTTCACGCAGATTCTGTGGCCGCAGGGCAGCCATTTCACGCAGGGTGCTGTCATGAAAAATAACGTAGGGCGGCACGCCCTGCTCCTGGGCCAGAGCCGTGCGGCGCTCGCGCAGGGCCTCGTACAGCGGCCGATCCAATGGATCGAGATCCACCGCTGCTGCGGCGCGCGGCTTCTTCACCTTCTCCGGCTTGCGCTGGCGGCGTAGCTGCACCGTGGTCTCGCCGCGCAACACCGGGCGGCATTTTTCGGTCAGACGCAGGGTGCCATAACCGTCGAGGTCGGTCTGTAAATAACCCTGCGCCAGCAGCTGGCGGAACACGCCACGCCACTCGGGGCCACTCAGGCCCTCGCCGATACCGAAGGTGCTGATGCGGTCGTGGCCGTTGCGCTGGATGCGTTCATCGCTCTTGCCCAGCAACACATCCACCAGATAGGCCACACCAAAACGCTGGCCACTGCGGTAGACACACGACAGAGCCTTCTGCGCCGTCTCGGTGCCATCCCAGGTCTGCGGCGGGGTGCGGCAGTTATCGCAATTGCCGCAGGGTTCATCCAGCGTCTCGCCAAAATAGGCCAGCAGGGCCTGACGGCGGCAGGCAATGAGTTCGCACAGGCCGAGCATGGCCTCCAGCTTGTTGCTGGCGATACGCTTGTACTGCTCGGCACCTTCGCCTCCCAGCACCATCTGTCGCAGCGTGATGATGTCTTGCAGGCCATAGGCCATCCAAGCATTGGCGGGCTGGCCGTCACGCCCGGCACGGCCGGTCTCCTGATAATAGGCCTCGATGCTCTTGGGTAGGTTGAGATGAGCGACGAAACGCACGTCCGGTTTGTCGATGCCCATGCCGAAGGCGATGGTGGCGACCACGATCACCCCCTCTTCACGCAGAAATCGCTGCTGATGCGCTTGACGCTGATCGGCGGGCAGACCGGCATGATAGGGCAACGCGGTGCGGCCTTTGGCGGTCAGCCATTCAGCGGTGGCTTCCACCTTTTTACGCGACAGGCAATAAATAATGCCGGCATCTTCCGCATGTTCGCGTTCGAGGAAGCGCCACAGCTGCTCGCGCGGATTGGCGCCCTCGCTGATGGCGTAATGGATATTGGGGCGGTCGAAGCTGTTGACAAACACCGCCGCCTGCTGCAATTGCAGCTGCTGGATAATCTCCTCGCGGGTACGCGCATCGGCGGTGGCGGTGAGCGCGATACGCGGTACTGTCGGGAAACGCTCGTGCAGCACCGACAGACGTTGGTATTCAGGGCGGAAATCGTGGCCCCACTGAGACACACAGTGGGCCTCGTCGATGGCGAACAGCGACACCGTGCTGCGATCGAGCAGATCCAGCATACGATCAGTGAGCAGGCGTTCCGGGGCCACATAGAGCATGTCCAGCTCGCCGGCCAACAGGGCCTGTTCGGTGGATCGGGCAGTAGCGGCGTCAAGGGTGGAATTGAGATAGGCGGCGCGAATACCCAATTGGCGCAGGGCGTCCACCTGATCCTGCATCAGGGCGATCAACGGCGACACCACCACCCCGCAGCCCCCACGCACCAGGGCTGGAATCTGATAACACAGGGATTTTCCACCACCGGTGGGCATTAAAGTGAGCACGTCGCCGCCGTCCAGCAGCGCGGCGATGACATCGGCCTGCGAGTGGCGGAAGGCATCGTAACCGAAGACGGATTCAAGGATGTGTTGAGCACGCTGCATGGGGGTCGGACTCGAAACGGGAAACAAGGGAATGATCCGGGCTTGTCGGCGTGGGGTCAACCATGTCGGCAAATACAACCGTGTAGTGTGCGCCATGCGCACAAAGGAATGGGTGATACTGCCTTGTGCGCACGGCACACACTACGGTCGGCGGCATGGATTACTATGGCGCACAGCCAATGACATCGGAAGAACGATGGCCGCCCAAATCGTCTCCCATGCGATACACTGCCTCTGCACACACGCCAATCACAGACCGGAGACCATGCACCCATCCCTGTTTACCATCATCAGCCTGGCGATTGGCCTGCTCTACCTGCTCGGCATTCTCGCCGCCATCGATGCCATCTACCGCGCCCGCAGCCCGCAAAGCGCCATTGCCTGGTCACTGTCACTGTGCATGTTTCCGTTCATCGCCCTGCCCCTGTACCTGTTCTTCAGCAGCCGAAAATTCACCGCCTACCTACAATCCCGTCGTGCCGGCGATGCCGAAATCCATAAGCTGGTCGAGCAGCTAGGCCGCGAACTGACACCCAAGGTAAAGGCATCACTGGAAAAAGACACCCACGAACTGGTCGTATTCGAACGTCTGGCGCGCTTCCCCTTCATGCGCTACAACGCCGCCCGCCTGCTGATCGACGGCGAGGCCACCTTCGACGCCATCCTGCACGGCATCGATAGCGCACAGGAATACATCCTGATGCAATTCTACATCGTCAAGGACGACGCCATTGGCGGAAAAATAAAAGACGCACTGATCAAAAAGGCCCACGAAGGCATACGCATCAGCTTCATGATCGACATCATCGGCAGTTACAGTCTGCCCCAGTCCTGGTTGCAGGAACTGGAAGATGCCGGTATCCAGACTACCGGCTTTGGCAAGATCACCCACAAACACACTACGCGCCTGCAACTGAATTTCCGCAACCACCGCAAGATCATCGTCATCGACGGCAAAACTGCCTTTGTCGGTGGTATCAACATCGGCGACGAATACCTCGGCCGCGATCCCGATTTCAGCTCCTGGCGCGACACCCATGTGGAGATCCACGGCCCCACCGCGTTATGCGTACAGCTGACCTTCCTCGAAGACTGGTTCTGGATGATGCAATCCATGCCCGAGGTTAACTGGCACCCGGCACTCAATGCCGAACAGGATCAGCAGATCCTCGCCGTGCCCAGCGGCCCCGCCGACGAACTCGACAC
>JALTPW010000665.1 GCA_026999335.1 Chromatiales bacterium | reverse complement strand
ATAATAATCCGGGCAGTGCAGCACCATCCACGACGGCGTAGGTGTGGTGGCCGGGGGTGGCAAACAAGTGTTTGTCGATGTTTGCCTGGCGGGGGTCGTCGAAGATCATGTGCTGTCGCCTTATTTAGCACTGATGAGGACATCGGGGAAACCGGCGACGAGGGGGGGCCTGTTCGCTTGGGACAGATGTGCATGTCAGTGATTCTGGCGGCGGGTTTACCCATGGCGGTTCCTTGCTTGGGGGGAATATTTGTTGTGAATTCTTGATAATAGGATCAAAACGATAATTCAACGCCAAGGTTGTACTTAAGCGAATACCGCCCAATTTTGTCAAAAGGGTAATATTCACAAAATCATCGGGCCTATCGTCCTGTTCGATTTACAAACTACATCTGCCCATGCACGGTGGTTCTGACTATCTGTCCAATAACTCTATCCAATCTTTGACCGGAACGTTTGCCCTGGTTGCCATATGGAGCTGGCAGCCAATATTGGCGGTGGCGATATAATCCGGCGTCCCGGCGCTTAACGATTGCAGTTTATTGTCGAGTAATTGCCCGGACAGTCCGGGTTGGAGGATGGCATAGGTGCCGGCGGAGCCACAGCACAGATGGCTATCGGCAACGGGGGTGAGTATGTAGCCGGCGTCACGCAAAATCTTTTCGACGAGGTGGTTGATTTTCTGGCCATGTTGCAAGGTACAGGGAGCATGGAAGGCCACTTTGATTCCGTGTATCTCGTTTTGCAGTGCCGACAGGTCTTCCGCAGCAAGGATTTCACTGATGTCCCTGGTTAAGTCAGCGACGTGTTTGGCCTTTTCGGCGTAGACGGCATCGTGTTTGAGTAATTCACCATAATCTTTAACGATAACGCCGCAGCCGCTAGCGGTTACCACAATCGCCTCTGCGCCGGCGTCAATGTGGGGCCACCATGCATCGATATTGCGTCGCATGTCATCGAGTGCCGGATCCCGGGCCAACAGGTGTTGATTTATCGCGCCACAACAGCCAGCGCCGGTGGCGCGGACGAGTTGGATGTTCAGGCGATCCAGCACCCGGGCCGCTGCCGCGTTGGTGTTGGGCGCGGTAACCGGTTGAACACAACCATCCAGCACCAGCATTTTGCGTCGATGGGACTGCTCGGGCCAAGGCTTGCTGTGTTGCCTGGCCGGAATTTTCTGCGCCAGAGACTTTGGCAATAGCGGTTTCAGTGCACGCCCAAGGTTTAGCAGGGCACCGAATCGTGCGGTGTACGGCACAATCGCACGCAAAGCGCCATGGATAAACTGTTCCCGCCAAGGGCGCCCGACGCGTTGTTCGACGACATGGCGACCGATCTCCACCAAGCGCCCATATTGCACACCCGAGGGACAGGTGCTTTCACAGGCGCGGCAAGTGAGGCATCGGTCAAGATGACCTTGGGTCTTGGCCGTGACCTGGTGACCTTCCAGTACCTGTTTAATGAGATAGATGCGGCCGCGGGGGCCATCGAGTTCATCGCCCAACAATCGATACGTCGGACAGGTTGCCGTACAAAAACCGCAATGTACGCAGGCGCGCAAAATACGTTCGGCTTCCTGGCCCGCGTCGCTGTTTTTGAATGGTTCGGTCAATGATGTCTGCATTGCAAACCTATAAGCCCGGATACAGGCGCCCTGGATTTAAAATACCCTGGGGGTCAAAGGCGTGTTTCATGTTTTGATGTAATCGCCAAAGCCCCTGGCTCAGCGGTTGGAACACATCGCCTTCACGTTGGCCGCCGCGATAGTGGGTGGCGTGACCTCCGATGACAATCGCGCTGTTGCGGATCGCCTGGGCATCGTCATCGCTGGCCAGCCAGCGCTGCCCGCCGCCCCATTCGATGAGCTGGCAGCCGGATAAATTCAACGGCGGCGCAGCGCTTGGAAGCGTCATGCGCCACAAATTGTCCACGCCGTTGAAAAACGGCAACCTGTGCTCGCGCAAGTCCTGCCAAAACTCATCGTCATCATCGACACGATCACCACCAATTTTCTTTACGCTGGCCGCAACGGCGGCTTCCGCCCCGGACAGGCGTACATATAAGCCGTCATCGACATGGCAGGTCGCCGACAATGGCAGCGATGTCGCCGCCCAGACGTTCATGCGCTGCAATGCTTCTTTCTGGCTGCATTGCTGCACCAGCGTGGTTTCGAATGCGGCGCGTGGCAACACCTGAAGACTGACTTCCAATAGCATGCCCAAGGTGCCCAGTGCCCCGGTCATCATCCTCGACACATCGTAGCCGGCGACATTTTTTATGACTTCGCCACCGAAACGCAACACCTCACCTTTACCGTTGATGATTTTACTGCCGAGCACGAAATCCCGTGCCGAACCGCTGTAGGGTCGCCGAGGCCCGGAAAAACCGCAGGCAATGGTGCCGCCAAGCGTCGCCGTATCACCGAAATGTGGCGGCTCAAAAGGCAGCATCTGCCGATGTTCGGCGAGGGCCTGTTCGATATCCACCAGCGGTGTACCGGCACGGGCGGTGATGACCAGTTCCGTGGGTTCGTAATTGACGATGCCACGATGCGCTGAGACCGCCAGCGTGTCACCCACCGCCATACGACCATAAAATGCCTTGCTGTTACCCCCGACAATGTTGAGTGGACGTTTATCGGCGATGGCCGCGTCGAATTGTTCTTTCAATTGTGCGGCTATGTCGGTCATGGGGCTTGACGGGTTTCGCGCTCTTTCTTAAAACCGTTCGAGTTCAGGGAATGCGATCCGGCCTTTATGCACATGCATGGCGCCAAATTCTGCGCAACGATGCAAGGTGGGCACGGCCTTGCCGGGATTCAACAGGCCCTTGGCATCGAAGGCCCGTTTCACCCCGTGAAACTGCGTCAGTTCGGCAGGGCCGAATTGCACGCACATTTGATTGATTTTTTCCATGCCGACGCCATGTTCACCGGTAATCGTGCCGCCAACCTCGACACAAATTTGCAGAATTTTACCGCCAAACTCCTCAGTCTTTGCCAATTCACCGGGATGATTGGCATCGTACAGAATCAGTGGGTGCAGGTTGCCATCGCCGGCATGAAATACATTGGCGACGGTGAGGCCGTATTCCACCGATAAGTCACGGATGTGCCGTAACACTTCCGGCAAGCGCTTGCGTGGAATGGTGCCATCCATGCAGTAATAATCGGGGGAAATGCGACCGATAGCGGGAAAGGCGGCTTTGCGGCCTTTCCAGAAAACCGCCCGCTCCTGTTCGTCCCTGGCGATGCGCAACTCGGTGATATCGCAATTTTCCAGGATTTCACAGACGCGTGAGACCTGCTCGGAAACTTCCTCGTTGGTGCCGTCCAGTTCACACAATAATATCGCTTCGGCATCGCGTGGATAACCGGCGTGGACGAAATCCTCGGCAGCATTAATGGCCAGTTTGTCCATCATTTCCAAACCTGCGGGAATGATCCCCGCCGCGATGATGGCGCCGACAGCGCTACCGGCCTTTTCCACATTATCGAAGGCGGCCAGTATGACTTGAGCCCGTTCCGGCAATGGCAGCAAACGCACGGTAATCTCGACGATGACGCCCAGCATGCCTTCAGAGCCGGTCATCAGCGCCAAAAAGTCATAACCGGGTGTGTCGAGGGCTTCACTGCCGATCACCAACAACTCACCCTCGATGGTGACGATTTTGAGTTGCATGATATTGTGCACCGTCAAGCCATATTTTAGACAATGGACGCCACCGGAATTTTCCGCGACATTACCGCCGATAGTGCAGGCGATCTGTGACGATGGATCGGGCGCGTAATACAAACCATAAGGCATGGCGGCCTGGGAAATGGCCAGATTGCGGACACCGGGCTGAAGTCTTGCAGTGCGATTGAGCGGGTCGATATGCAGTATGGAGGTCAGTTTGGCGAGGCTGAGCAAGACGCCTTGGGAATGCGGCAGCGCCCCTCCGGAAAGCCCCGTGCCCGCGCCACGGGCGACGACGGGTACATCATTGTCGTAACACACCCGCAATACCTGTTGTACCTGCTCGACGCTGTCCGGCAAGGCGACCAGCAAGGGTAGATGACGATAGGCGGACAGGCCATCGCACTCGTAGGGCGTCAGGTCTTCCTGGTCATGCAAAACGCTGTCGGCAGGCAGGATGGTATGTAATGCCGCGACCAGCGCGACCTTGTCAATGCGGGGTGTGCGTTCTTCTTCCTGATAAACGTGCATGTAATAACCTCCCTGTTTCTGCCGGCTTGGTGTTTTTTAATTCAGGTTTAACTCATGCCACTGCCGTGAGTCGCTTGAATACCGTCGCCAGGGCCTGTTCATCACCGACATTGCCCGGGAAGATGACAACGGGTAAACCCGCATAACGCGGGTGCTCCCGGGGGCAACAGACGACTGAGCATCCAGCCAGTATCTGGCCGACGACACGCGAAGTGCGCAACGCCAGGCCATCGCTCAAGACATCATTGGATGTGATGCCGCCTTTGCTGATCAAAAAACCGATACTGCGAGGCAGGTTGCGCACCACATCCACCAGCAATGCCGATACCTGTTCACCAAACGCCAGACGCGCCTGCTGGCTGGCGAAGGTTTTTTCGCTGCGGCTGGTAAAAACCACCGGCGTTTGATTTTTTTCATGCGCCTGCACGACCGCTGCGAGGGTTTTTTGCAGTAAGGTATCACGCTCAGCGGAAACACGCTCCACGTCCACTTCGATCGCCAGCGTGCCGGCCTGCGCCAGCAACGCCGTCAACTGGGTGGTGGTTTTCTTGACATGGGAGCCGACGATGACGACGCCGGCACGGCCGTCGTGGACATATTTTGCCATCTGCTCTGCGCCCACCGGCTGCGGTGGCAGCCGGGCCAGGGAGGTCAGCAGACTGGCGGCGCTGCGGAACAAAAAACGCCGGCCATCGGCAGCGACGTCCTGAACCTGCACCGCGAAGCGATCCAGATCGCTTTGTTCTTCAGCGTCGACGACGCCACAGGCGTTATCGCGCAGCTTGCGCAAGCGCTGCGAAACATCGCCGCGAATATCGTCGAGCAGAAACCGCTCGACATGATCCGCAGGGATGCGAGCGGCGGTTTTTTCCTCGACATAGTCGGGCAGGTAACTGGTGCTATAGCCAAATACCGAGTCTTTGGCGAACTCGGTTTCATGGGTGGGCACCGCTTTGCCGTCGGCAATCAGGTAATGAACGCTGTCACGGGTGATGCGGCCACCCTCGAAAAATGCCGGCACCAAAAAATGCGCGTCGAAGGGCCCCAGTACATCGGCAATGACATCGGTCTCCAGCGGATAGTGGCCACGCAGGGTCGAGTCGGAGCGGCTCACCAGGATTGGGTTGATCACCTGGCCCTGGCCGGCCAAGTGATCGAGCGCTGCACGCAGGTTGACACAGACCTCGTGGGTGACCAATGCCGCATGCTCAGCCGACATGCCCCGGGTGTTGGTCAAGACGAAAAACAAAGGGGCCTCGTCCTGTAACGCCTCGCTCAACGTGGCCTTGTCCCAGCGTGTCAGCAGCAGGCAACTGTGCACCGTTTGAGAGCCGGTTGGGTCATCGTCCAATACGACGATTTTAGTCGCAGCCATTATTCCGTCCAAAATTCCATCCAACATTCTGTGCAAAAAGCGATGCGGCGTGGGTTATGCGCATAACGCCAAGCCGCGCCGGATTGTTTGTCACGTTATTGTTGCGCTTATTGTTTCGCGCGTTGCACCATGGCGTCGGCCGTGATGCCGTTGAAATCCATGATCTCTGCCGGTGAGGCGGTGGTCTCGCCGCGCTTCCAACAAAACACGTCGCGTTTGAGGGCTCGCGTGCGCAGCAGCACCGGTTCAAGGGGCGCGCTCGGGCCACCGCTCACGGCAATCAGACAGTCGCCGTCGAACAGAGCGTTGAAGTGACCGTCGTCCATGAAATGGTTGTCCGGTTGTGACACCGTATCCCAGGCAACATCTGTCGGTCGGTACAGGCGGCGCGGATTGACCACGGCGACGATACGCACACGGTAGCCGTCCGCTTCCAGCCTGTCTTTGGCCTCAAACACCGGTAGGAAAATCATGTCACCGGTGACGGCGAATACCACGCAGCCCTTGTCGCCGGCAGTGCTTTCGTAGAGGGTCGCGGCGCCTTCCTCGATGGCCTGATCCGCCTCGGCCAGACTCATGTACACCGGTAACGGACTTTTGGAGGCAATGATTACCATGCCCTTGTTGACGCTGTTGGTCGCGTATTCGTAGGCCACTTGCAGGGCATTGGCATCGCACGGAAACAGTGGATAGACGTTGCCGTTGCGCATCATCGCGGCAAAGTAATTCTCGATCTCCGGGCGTTGATGGGTCCAGCCGTTACGGCCCTGCTCCAGAGCGCCGGCGGTAAACAGGGTGACGATGGACGGTGTCTTGCGGCGCAGTTCGGCCATGGCCTGGGTCACGGTCTGAATGATCGGCCAGCCGTTGATGGCGAAGGATTCGTAAGACAGCCACAGGGCGCGTGAACCGAACAGCGCAAGGCCGGCGGCCAGACCGGCGCAGGCGTCTTCATTGAGGGGCTCGTAGACCTGCCCATTGGGGGTCTGGTTGTAGAGCGGGTCTGCCGTCGGATGGCGAATTTTCAAGGCATCATTAATGTTTTTCATGCCCGAGGCCTCATTGCCATCGGCATTGGTGGCGACAAAACGTGGATCGGCCTTGCCCACCTGCGCCACCAGAGCGCCCAGAGCGGTGGAAGGTACGGCCTTTTCGTCTTTCTTGAATTCCTCCATGACCAGTTTTGGCAGCGGCGCAATTTCCAACTCAAATTCGGTGACCACGGTCTTGGCGGCGGGGCCGCCACCGGCGCGGCTGAAGTTGTCGCGCACGATCCGCCAGGCGGCCGGCGGCAAAGCGCGGCGCTTGAGGCCGTCGATGATGTGTGGCTGATCCAGGGTGTCTGTCGGATACAGATTATGGGACTTGGCGCCGAGGGCATGCACCCCGGCTCCCTTTAGTTGCTTGATAATGAACACCGTGAGTGTACCGTCCAGGGCCGATTTGGCCGCCCGGTCGACACCCTGCAACACGGCCTTGCTGAAGGCCAGGCGTTTTTCGAAGGAAAAACAGGTGCTGTCGGCATAAGCGCCTGCCTGCTTGCCGTCATCGAAGTCCTTGGCATCGACCAACACGACGTTGTCAAAACCGTGGCCCCGCCAATAGGTGGTCATGTCCTCGTTGCTCATGCGCGACACCATGGAATGATGTTCCTGGGAATAACCGTTCCAGATCAGCACGGGCAGGAAATTGGTCACTTTTGGATAGGCGGTGTGAAAGTGCATCATGCTGTTGAGCACATAGGGCTCGCCCATGCCACCGTCACCGATGGTCACGGGAAACAGCTTGTCGGGATGCAACAACGCACCGGCCATGGCGAAGTGCTGGCCTTGACCGAGGGGGCCGGCCGGCGCGAGCAGGCCGGGAATGGCACCGGACAGATGTCCAAGCAAACCATGCTTCTCGCGGAAGCGGGCCATCATGTCCTCCATCGTTTTGATGCCCATCTCTTGCAGAGAAGTGTCAAGGAACATGGAAGAATAAAACCCCGGCGCGTGATGGCCAACCTCGGTGACAATATGGGTGTGTCCCAACATCACCAATGAGGCATGGGCCTCGGTGCTGGAGGCGAAACCACCGGGATGGCCGGAGCCCTTGGCGCCCGTGAGTTGCAGGGTGAGATAACGCAGGGCGTCGGCGGCGAGCAGAGTTTGATAGGCCGCTTTGTCGTCGGTGGCGCTAATTGCGGCCTGACCGGCGCCGATCGAGGCGCTGTCAGCGTGCCGGTCAAATTCCGGCCAGGCGTCGCCGAAGTGCTGAATACCTTCACAAAAATCAGGGGTCTCTGGGCTCGTCAATGCATCGATGGCGGACATGTCTGGCGCTCCTTCAGGTTTCTTCTGACGCCGGTGCCTGAACCTGCACCATGGGGGCGATTTTTAAACTTGGCATAACAGTACCGAATGACTTAGTATTTCACAATACAGAATCGATTTCACAATGTGAAAAATGAAAAAAATCACCACCTCAATCCAGGTCTTGGATCGGGCCACCACCCTTCTTGACAGCCTGGCGCAATACGATGCTGCCGTGAGTCTGAAAATCATCGCCGCGGATAGCGGTCTCCATCCATCAACCGCCTTCCGTATATTGGCTTCGCTGACGGCCCATGGCCTGGTGGGCCGTGATCCTGCTGGCCATTACCATTTGGGCATCCGCTTGCTGAGTTGGGGCGAGCGCGTGCGCTCACGTATCGATCTGCGTAGTGAAGCACGGCCGGTGATGGAATGGCTGCGGGATCAAATCGGTGAGACGGTCAACCTGACGATTCGGGAGGGGGATAATGTGGTTTATGTGGAACGTGTCATTGCCAAACGCGTCATGCGCGTCGAACAGGTCATCGGCAGCCGGGCGCCGCTGCACGTCACCGCCGTCGGCAAGCTTATGCTGGGTGATCTGGGGGAGGAGGCGATTCATGCGTATGCAGGGCGCACCGGTTTGCCTGAATATACGCAAAATACCCTGACCGATGAGGCCTCTCTGCTGCGGGAAATCAAATGCGCCATGCTCGATGGCTATGCCTTTGACAATGAGGAGGCGGAATTGGGTGTGGGCTGTATTGGCGTGGTGATCCGTGACAGCATGGGGGTAGTGGCCGCAGGTTTGTCTATTTCGGCGCCGATTGAACGTTGGCAGCAGCAGTGGGTGGATTTGGTCAAGGAAGCCGGCGAACGCATTTCGCAGCGTCTGGGATATGCTTGTTGACACCTCCTGGAATGACGGTATTTCCGGTTTATTCAGGTCAGTGCCATTCCTCTCAGTTGTCCGTCATCACCGATAGAGCCCGCCCCGAAAGCAGAACGTGTGTATTGAGAACGGGGTTCCTGCGCGATTTTTTGTCAAACCAAGGCCCTGTAAAACCAATCCCACAGTCCTCCGTGCTATGCTGAAGCCGCATTTTACGGGGGCCATTGATGGCGATTTATGCGATTGGTGATATCCAGGGGTGCTTTGACGAGTTGCAAGCCCTGCTGGCGCTATGCCATTTCGATCCGGCGGTGGATCGGCTTTGGTTCACCGGTGATCTGGTCAATCGAGGCCCGGATTCGCTCAAGGTGCTGCGTTTCGTGCGCGGCCTGGGTGGGGCCGCCATCAGCGTGTTGGGTAACCATGATCTGCACCTGCTGGCGATTGCCGAGGGGCTGGGCAAGCTGCACAAGCCCGATACCCTGCAAGCCATTCTCGAGGCCCCGGATCGTGACGAGTTATTACACTGGCTGCGCCAGCGGCCCCTGTTGCATTACGATGCAGATCTGGATACCGCGCTGGTTCACGCCGG
>JALTPW010000664.1 GCA_026999335.1 Chromatiales bacterium | reverse complement strand
GGATCCCAGTAGCTGCCCCACAGCACCTTGATGACATTCCAGCCGGCACCGCGGAAGCCGGCCTCCAGTTCCTGCACGATCTTGCCGTTGCCGCGCACCGGGCCGTCGAGACGCTGCAGGTTGCAATTCACCACCCACACCAGATTGTCCAGGTTCTCGCGCCCGGCCAGCGACGTTGCACCGAGGGTCTCCGGCTCGTCAGTCTCACCGTCACCGACAAAGGCCCACACCTTGCGATTTTTGGTGTCCGCCAAGCCGCGGTGATGCAAATACTTCATAAAGCGCGCCTGGTAGATGGACATGATGGGACCCAATCCCATGGACACGGTGGGAAATTGCCAGAAATCCTGCATCAGATGCGGATGCGGGTAAGACGAAAGCCCCTTGCCATCCACCTCCTGGCGAAAATTGTCCAGTTGCTCTTCCGTCAGGCGGCCTTCGAGAAAGGCGCGCGCATAAGCGCCAGGCGAGGCATGACCCTGGAAGAAAATCAGGTCACCGCCATGCTCGTGGCTGGGCGCATGCCAAAAATGATTGAAGCCCACATCGTACAGCGTTGCTGCCGAAGCGAAGGTGGCGATATGGCCGCCCAGCTCCGCAGATTTGCGATTGGCCTTCACCACCATCGCCATGGCATTCCAACGGATATAGGTACGCAGACGCTCCTCGATGGCCTGATCACCCGGGTGGTGGGCCTCAAGATGCGTTGGGATCGTATTCACATAGGCCGTATTGGCCGAATAGGGCAGGTTGGCGCCGGAGCGACGCGCCTTGTCGATAAGCTGTTCGAGTAGATAATGGGCACGCTCAACGCCTTCATTTTCGATCACCGCTTCCAGGGCTTCGAGCCACTCCTGGGTTTCTACGCTATCGACATCGGGGAGCTGTGATTGCTGGGACATGATCCAACCTCTTTGGAAACCGATGGCCTGACGGAATTGCTTCTACCGGCCTCGTAACAGCGCTCGCGCGCCGGGCAAGTGCATCGTCACCCCGGGACGGGGCTTTGCTGCCGCTAGCAGGGATCAATGCCTAATGAATGACGGACGCGCCAACCGATGTGCAGACAAGCCAATAACCCCTCTGCAAACGGTCAGAGCCTGAAAACGCGGCATGATCGTTGTTTTGCCGCCCAAGGTCAAGTTCAAGACGCCGGCACCGTCACCCGAACAGAGATAGAAAACCAAATAAAATCAATGGAGTTATAGGAAAAACTCGCGGCAGGCAAGTACACTTTATTCAGGCAGGGAGAGCACCGCCAGTACCCGCACCGGTCGCCCGGCCTCATCACGGAGCAAATACCCCCGCTGACGCAGCCGCGCCGCACGACCGGCCAGATAATGGGTAATATCGAAACATCCGGCGCGATCCTCCAGCACCCGATCCAGCGCCTCCGCCACCCGTTCACGGTCTTCACCATGGACGAATTGCAACAGCTTGTAACGACCACCGTGAAAACCGTTTGGATCCGCACCCAACAGGCGCGCAGCCACTTCGGACAACACCACCCGGTCGCTGATCAGATCCATATCCCAGACACCGATATCGACCCCGCCCAAGGCCAACCGCAAGCGTTCCTCGTTGTCGACGATATCGCGAATCACCGCCCGTCGCACCTTACTGCCGCTACGGCGCTCACTAAAGGAAATCATCGCGTCATCGCCGTAACGCAGCCAGATCCAGTTGACAGCAAACAGGCGTGCCAGCATCTGCAGATTATCGTACTCGATGTTACCGCCCTTCGCCCATTTACCCACGGCCTGGCCGGACACGCCCACCGCACGCCCCACCTCGGCATGGGACAGACCCTGCTCTTTGATCAGATTGGCCAGGCGGCCAGCGAAGGTCTCGGCGTCGGACATACTCAGACTCACTCAGCATGGGAGCCCTATCATACAAACTCCGGGTTTCGGGATAAATAGCAGTGATTTATTGAGGCTCAGTCCTCAAACAAAATCCCCCCACAGCCACTGCAACACCGACAGCGCCGACAACGCCGCCGTCTCTGTGCGCAACACCCGTGGCCCAAGGCGCAACGGCTGAAATCCACTATCGATAGCAGCGTCAATCTCGGCCTCGCTCAGCCCTCCCTCGGGACCGATAAGCAGACTCACCGGCCCTTCCGGCGGCGACAGCCCGGCCAATGATTTATCGGCGCGATGATGCAACACCAGCTTCAGCCCCGCCGGCCCGACCGTCGCCAGCCACTCATCGAGCCCCTGCATCGCCGCCACTCGCGGCACCCGATTGCGGCCACTCTGTTCACAGGCGGCGTTCACCACCCCCTGCCAGTGGGCGAGGCGCTTGGCACGGCGTTCGCCGTCGAGATTGACCGTGGTGCGCGCGGTTTCCAGCGGCACGATGCACGACACCCCCAGCTCCACCGCCTTCTGCACCGTATAGTCCATGCGCTCACCCCGCGACACGCCCTGCGCCAGCACCAGTTGCAAGCCTGATTCCACCTCCCGCGACGAAAACATCCCCACCTCGATACTCGCCGTACGCCGCCCCACCGCCACCAGGCGTGCCGTAAATTCACCGCCTTGGCCATTAAACAGGCACAGGGCATCGCCGACGCGCAAGCGCAGCACACGGGTCAGATGCACCGCTGCCTGACCATCAAGCTCGATCAGCTGGCCCCTGCTCAGAGAAATCGACTGGTAAATCCGGGGAATACGCATGAGCCCTCCGATACACAAATGATTGCATTAAGAAAAGCGGCAACAACAACGGCGTTGTGCCTGTACAACGGGCAGTTCGCTATCCAACAATAAACATGACAGACTGACGGTTACTGACACACTGACTATTCTTAACAGAAAGGAAAAGGCAAAGGAGAATCACATCCGGCTCAAGATCGGGAGTACCGTCTTCTGACTTGAACCGCCAGCTCGGACTCACGGATTATCGACGACAAAAAATAATAAACCCTGGATCTTTCATCAACCTTTGGTCAATGACGCAACAAGTAGAGCGGGACAGAGATCATCCCAGCTTATATACTCTAAATTTCTGGGAAGCGCGTCACAGTTATAGAGTTTTCTTATCCTTGAATGTCGATTTCCTATTAATTACTATGGCCTTTGCGACGATCTATAGTAGCGGGATACTTTATACTTTAATCTGCAGTGTTGCATATTTCCCCCAAGGCCGACCAAATAAGAGGTTTATCGTGACAACGCGGCAAGCACCTGTTTTTTTTATCAAAAAACTGCCCCTCAGCCTTTCATTGTGGCTTTTGTGCCTAGTGCTGCCAAGCGTGAGTATCGCAGGCGGTCTGCCGAGCAATCGTGTTTCAGACATTCAGAATACCCGCCATAACTTCTCAGCAACCGTCACGCCCAACCTCCCGGGCGGACAATCGCGCAACGTGGCAGCGACCACAGAATCAGAGATTTGCGTGTTTTGCCACACGCCCCATGCCGCCGAACAAGATGTCGGGCCACTCTGGAATCGCAAATTATCGGGAGAAACCTACGTCCCGTACGATTCCACCTCCATGGAGGCAACGACCGGCCAACCCAACGGCACGTCCAAATTATGCCTTTCCTGTCACGATGGATCACTGGCCATCGGCTCCGTCAACGTACTCAATGCCTCTTTTACTGATCAGGATCCGGCCACACCGGACATCGCCATGAACATCCAGGGCGGGGGCTCAACGATGCCCGCGGGCGAAGGGGTGACGACCGGCTACACCCGCAGCCTGGGCACCGACCTCACCAATGATCACCCGATCTCGTTTACGTTCGATTCCGCTCTGGCCGCCGCAGATGGGGAACTGCGCGATCCGCAGCTCGTCTCCCATCTAGGCACCCGCTCCAGCGGCGTCCAACCAACCGTACCGCTGGAGCAAGGGCAGGTGCAATGCATCAGCTGCCACGATCCACACATCCGCAGCACGGACACCAGCGAAAACATCAAGTTTCTGCGCCTCAACCGGCTGCAAAAAGCCTCACCGAGTTCAACAATCTTCAATGAAACAACGGATATTATTTGTCTCGCCTGCCACGACAAGGAGGGCTGGATAGGTTCAGCGCATGCCGATGAACTGATTGCCAACGAACAGTATTCGATCAATGCAGCCACGCTGCGGGAATTCCCTCAGGGCACACAGGTATGGGAATCGGCCTGTCTCGCGTGCCACGACACGCATTCGGTGCAAGGCTCAAGAAGACTGTTACGTGAAGGGACGGACGGCCCCAAAACCGCCAGCGGGGCCAGGCAAGGTGGAGACCCCGCCATCGAGGAAACCTGCTATGCCTGTCATTCCGCTGATGGCGGCACGCTGACGAGCCAGGGCTTCGGCACCGAAGTACCCGATATCAAGACTGACTTCTCGCTCGCCATCCACATGCCCATCAGCAGTGCTGAGCAACCGGCAAATGCGGAACTGCATGACATCGGCTCAAGCTCATTGGCGGGCAGCGGCAAGGATTTCCTGGAATCCCCGGCCAATCTGGGCAAGGGCAACCTGCTTAACCGCCACGCCGAATGTACTGATTGCCACAACCCGCATCGGGTGATCAGAAACCGTCAATTCAACGACGACCCCGCGATGCCGGACGCCGCCGGCACCCATGACCACAGCGCACCACACAGCAACATCGCCTCCGGCGTGCTGCGTGGCGCCTGGGGAGTCGAGCCGGTCTATCTCTCCGACGAATTTGCCATCGAACCGTTTGATTTCCAGGTCAAGCGCGGCAATCCGCCGATCAATGGGCCGACCGACGTGAACCAGGCCTATGTCACGCGAGAGTACCAAGTCTGCCTCAAGTGCCACTCCAACTATGCCTTTGACACACCGCCTCAGCTAGGGGAGTCGGGCGGCGGCACACCGTACGGTACCAACAACGTGACCCACTTCACCAACCAGGCCATGGAATTCCAGGCACCCACCACCCACAAGGGTGAAGGCACCTCGGGGACGTCCGGCGGGGCTGTCCCTGCCTATGCCACCAACAACCACCGCTCCTGGCACCCGGTCATGGACAGCACCGGCCGCACCGCCGCAGTTCGACTCATGGATGCCTCCAACTTCCTGGCACCATGGAATGACGCCGCCGGCACCCATGTAGGCAATCAGACCATGTACTGTTCCGACTGCCACGGCTCAAATACAGCGACGGGCACCGTGGAGCCAAATGGTGGCGAGAATGGCAATCCCTGGGGGCCGCACGGTTCAAATAACAACTTCCTGCTCAAGGGGGACTGGGATAGCAGCACCGGCTATGTCCAGCAAGGGGTGTCCGGCACCACCACGGATCATTTGTGCTTTAAATGCCATAACTGGGACGACTACGCCAACCCCAACAACACCACCCCCGGCCTGAGTGGTTTCAGGGACTCTCAGGGAATCAGTTTTGTGGGCTGCGGCTACACGCCCTTTGACACCTCCACGGTCAACCTCCATACCCTGCATGCCGCTATTGCTGGCAGAGCCCCTGCATCTGGCGGGTTCGGCACGACGTTTGCCTGCACCAACTGCCATGTCGCCGTGCCCCATGGCTGGAAAAACAAGGCGCTCCTGGTCAATCTGAATGACGTGGGCCCGGAGGCCGGCCTGCCAGCGGGAACCGTTATCGACAGGTACACCGACCCCAACTACGCTGACGGTTATGTCAACGGCCCTTATTACCTCAACGCCAAGCTCTACGTAACCACCTTCAAACAAAGTGGAAACTGGACCGAGGATGATTGCGGCTATAAAAACAATGGCGGCCCCTTCCCCATGATGCAGGCCTGCGATGTAACGCCGTGAGACCGCAACCCTAACCAGGAGCAATAGCGATGAATATTCAAAAGCGATACAAAACCATGATCAAGCATGCCGCAAGCGCAGTGATCACCGCCATCACGCTGGCCGTCGTCGTGGGAGTCCCCTCGGTATCCGCCATGCCCTCCGCAACGGCGGATGTGTTCGCCCACCCGCCGGTCACCGGGGATTGCATCAGCTGTCATCCCAAGCCAACAAACCCAAAACGCACCCATTGATAGCCTGAGTTCAACCACCTGCCATCCAGCCTGTCGCTAAAAGTTTTCTACCTGAATGGCGCGCCTGGACAACCAGGGATACCGTCATTCCCACGCAGGCGGGAATCCGCAATGTACTATCTCAAGCGCTCTCGATATTACTCACTCCGCTCGTCCTGCGGGCGCACAAGGCACTTTGTCCGGGACTTCGCTTCGTTCCACCCGAAATGAGGCTGTAAGGTAAATACCGTTCGCTTGTGGCGCTTTTCAACCTGGATCAATCAGTTGAACGGCCTGTCCAGTGGTTCTGAGTGTTCGTCTGGCGTAGCAAAGCTTCCGCTCCTGCTCACGCCTCCCCCCTGAGAGCAGCTACTTTTGGTACCTGCATCCATGCAGGCAAAAAAGTGAGTTAATGGCCCTGTCCTTAGCGCGTTTTTTTGCATCGTCAGACGGGCACTCAGAGCTGCCGGGCAGATCATAGCGTCCTCACCCGGCAGATGAAGTCTAGCTTTTAGATGAATGCGTTTGTGACCATGCACAGAGGCCACAGGGTGGAAGCATCCCACCACATCCTCAATCCGGGCTGCAAACATGGCATAATGGCCAACCATCTCCGCCGTTACAGGATGTCCCTTGCAACACCCCCTACAGCAAATCAGCCTCGCCCGTCCCGACGACTGGCACCTGCACCTGCGCGATGGCGCCGCCATGGCCGCCGTGGTGGCGTACAGCGCACGCCAGTTTCACCGCGCCATCATCATGCCCAACCTGCGCCCGCCGGTGACCACCACCGAGCTGGCTTTGGCCTATCACCAGCGCATCCTCGATGCCCTGCCGGCGGACAGTGATTTCCAACCGCTGATGACCCTGTATCTCACCGATACTACCTCGGCCGACGAAGTCCGCCGCGCCCAAAAGAGCGGCTACGTGCACGCGGTAAAGCTTTACCCGGCCGGCGCCACCACCCATTCCGATGCCGGTGTCACCGACCTTGCCAAGGTCGACGACACCCTCACCGTCATGGCCGAGATCGGTCTGCCGTTGCTGGTACACGGCGAGATGACCCGCGCCGACATCGACGTCTTCGACCGCGAAAAGGCCTTCATCGACAACCAGCTGGCGCCGTTGCTCACCCGTCACCCACAACTGAAAGTCGTCTTCGAGCACATCACCACCGCCGATGCCGCCCAGTTCGTGCACGACAGCGGTGCCAACGTCGCCGCCACCATCACCCCCCAGCACTTGCTTTACAACCGCAACGCCATGCTGGTGGGCGGCATGCACCCGCATTTCTATTGCTTGCCGGTACTGAAGCGCGAAAATCATCGCCAGGCGCTGATCAAGGCCGCCACCAGCGGCAATCCCAGATTTTTCCTCGGCACCGACAGCGCTCCGCACAGCCGCAGCGCCAAAGAGTCGGCCTGCGGCTGCGCCGGCATCTTCAGCGCCCATGCCGCCATTGAGCTGTACGCCAGCGCCTTTGAACAGGCCGGCGCACTGGACAGGCTGGAGGGCTTCGCCAGCCACTTCGGTGCCGACTTCTACGGCCTGCCGCGCAACAAAGAGCGGGTCACGCTGGTCAAACAAAACTGGCAGGTGCCGGACACCCTGCCGTTCGCCGACACAGCGGGTGAGGCCCCACTGGTGCCCTTCCTGGCCGGTGAGACATTACACTGGAAACTGCAACCGTAGGAGCGGGCCGTGCCCGCGATAAATTCGCACCACGACCGATCACGGGCACGGCCCGCTCCTACGGCAGAAACGACCACAACCCGACGAGACAACAGACACTGTGAATCCAGACGCCCCCGAAACCACCGATGAACTGGCGGAAAACGTACCCGGAAAACGTGGCATCGCACGCCGCTTTCGTGGCTTCCTACCCGTCGCCGTCGATGTTGAAACCGCCGGCTTCAATGCCGAGACCGACGCCCTGCTGGAAATCGCCGCCGTGCCCATCCACATGGACAGCGAAGGGCGGGTGTATCCGGGACAGACCGTCAGCGCCCATGTACAGCCCTTCCCTGGCGCCAACCTGGAGGCCTCTGCGCTGGCCTTCACCGGCATCGACCCACACCACCCGTTACGCATCGCCGAAGCCGAAGGCCCGGCGCTGAAAAAGATCTTCGAGCCCATCCGTAACGCCATCAAGGGCAGCGGCTGCTCACGTGCCATCCTGGTCGGCCACAACCCGGCCTTCGACCTCGCCTTTCTCAAGGCCGCCGTCACCCGCACCGGTATCAAGCGCAATCCCTTCCACCAATTCAGCACCTTCGACACCGCCACCCTCGCCGGCCTCGCCTATGGACAGACCGTGTTGGCCCGCGCCATCGCCGCTGCAGGCATCGAATGGGACAATAACCGTGCCCACTCCGCCGTCTACGACACGGAAAAAACCGCCGAATTGTTCTGCAAGATCATCAATCTGTGGGGCGACCTGGCAAAGCTTGAACGCTGAAATCAGCACCAGACCCGAAGAATACGTTGAAAGACTTGGCATAGCGTCATTCCCACACAGGCAGAAATCCCGCATGCACGGCGAAACACCAGAATGACACGCTCTGCTCGCCCTGCGGGCGTTCAATGCACAAGGTGCCTTTGCCCGGGTCTTCACTTCGTTCCGCTCGGAATGCGGGTATTTTCAACGATTAAGTCGGTGCTTTTCGGGCCAGCTTCAAAAATCCACCCTTACTCAATACATGGTTAATGGTATTGAGCCATCAGCAAATACCCGTAAGATGAGGACTGGCACCCCTAACTGCAAAGAGGTAACCGTGAGCACCCATTCCCCCCTTCAACCTGCCTTCGATGCCAGCGACATCATTCTCCATTACCTCGAACAAATCGGCTGCGACTACATCTTTGGCATCCCTGGCGGTGCCATCGAACCGCTCTATGACGCCCTTGCCCGCAGCACGCGGCGAAACGGCATTCGTCCGGTAGTCGCAAGGCACGAAAATGGCGCCGTATTCATGGCCGACGGCTATGCCCGCCAAACCGGCCGCCTCGGCGTCTGCTGCGCCACCACCGGCCCCGGCACCACCAACATGATCACCGGCCTCGCCGACGCCTACGAAAACAACGTGCCGCTGCTGGCCATCTCGGCGCAGACACCGCTGCCCACCTTTGGCCGCGGTGCCTTTCAGGAATCCTCTTGTACCGGCATCGACACCGTGAGCATGTTGCAGCACTGTACCCGCTACAGCACCCTCGTCTCGCACATCGACCAGTTGCAGCACAAACTGATCACCGCCGTGATGACCGCCTTCCATTCACCCCGAGGCCCGGCACACCTGAGCATTCCCCTTGATGTCATGCGGCAGAAGCTGCCGGATGGCACCCCCCGTTTCGATTTACCAAAACTGTTGCAAACACCGCACATCGTCGACCCGGAAAAGACCGCCGCCCTGCTCGAAGAGGTTTCCAGGGCACAGCAAGTTGCCCTCGTCCTGGGCGGGGGTTGCGGCGAAGCCATCGGCGCCATCATGGCCTTTGCCGAACGGCTCGACGCCTTCATCATCACCACCCCCCACGGCAAGGGGCTGGTCAACCCGGATCACCCACGCTATCGTGGCGTCATCGGCTTTGCCGGCCACAGCAGCGCACGGGCGGTGCTGGCCTCATCCGAGGTGGATCTGATCATCGCCGTAGAAACCAACCTCAGCGAATGGGCCAGCTGCGGCTGGAGTGAGGCCACCCTGCTCAACGAACGTCTGGTGCACATCGACTCGGTGCACGAGAACCTGACCCGTTCCCCCATGGCGCGACTGCATGTGCGTGGCCATGTACTGGCCACCTTTGAGGAACTCATGACGCAAATGGAAGCCACCGACACTGGCAGCAGACGTACGCCAAAACCACTGGCACCTGCAGCACCCGAAGACACTCCCCGCTTTACCCTGGATGAGGAGGCAAAGTGTCATTCCGATGCCACGCCCATCAAGCCCCAACGCCTGATGCACGAACTCAACCAGCGCTTTCCCGCCAACACACGCTTCTTCGCCGATACCGGCAACAGCGTGGCCTGGGCAGTGCATTACCTGCAACCCAAGGAACGTCGTGCGCATAACCGCCGCGGTATCAATGGTGGCCTGTTCCGCACCAGCATCGAATTTTCCTCCATGGGCTGGGCCATCGGCGCCTCGGTCGGTGCCGCCCTGGCCTACCCCGACGGGCCGGTGGTCTGCATCACCGGTGACGGCAGTTTTCTCATGAGCGGACAGGAACTGAGCGTCGCCGTCGCCGAACAACTGGGCGTCATCTTCGTGATCCTCAACGACCACGCCTTGGGAATGGTCAAGCATGGCCAGAGGCTGGCGGGTGCCGAATCCATCGCCCACCAACTGCCACAGACAGACTTTGCCGCCCTGGCACAGGCCATGGGCGCCGAGGGCATCACCATCCACTCACCGGAAGACATGCAGGCATTGGACATCACAACTCTCTGCAGCCGGCAAGGGCCGACGGTTCTGGATGTACGCATCGATACGGAAGAAGTACCCCCCATGAACCTGCGCATCCAGGGTCTGCGACGGGAAGGGGAGCGACGGCGGACAGTGACGGGCTGATAGCGGCGATATCACGTCACCACAGGCGTACGGAAACAATGCTTAATTCATGAAATGTCCAGGCTAAACCCGTAGCCCGGGTCGAGTTTGCGAAATCCGGGGCTTTTTTTCTTGCTGACTTAGCGCTGTCTGTAGTTTGGTGCGCAAGACAAAACCGGGATGCCGCGCGTAGCCCTTAACCCTGAGGCCCACGAATGCGGAAAAAGATCACGTTCTTATAGAATAATATGCGGCAGATAACGCGACAAATCCTGTGTAATGAGATGTTTGTCTTCACGCATGGAGATACCGGCGGGCTGACCATCCACAAGCCATGAACCCACCAAGGTGTAATTGTCGCCATATTTAGGAAGAGGGTGATAGGCCTGATATATATAACCCTCTTCACCGTAGGGGCCATCGGCAAAATAGATTTCATTGCCATCTTCAATAATAGAAATGTTGGCGCCTTCGCGGGAAAAAATAGGCTTTTTAACGTAATTCGTCAATTCAGCCTGATTCATATCTTCTTCGAAATACGTTGCAAGCAAATTTGGATGATTTGGAAACTTCTGCCACAACAACGCCAGAAGCGCCTTGTTTGAAAGAATCGCTTTCCAATAAGGCTCGATAAAACTAACATCAGCCTTTAATAACAGTGGCCCGTATTCCTCGCGAAACATAAATTCCCACGGATAAAGCTTGAACATCCAACGAATCACCTGGTCATCAGTATCGGTAAAACAATCACCTTCACCGTGCCCAATGTCTTCAATATATACAAATTTACACCGAATGCCTGCTTGCACGGCACAATCTTCTAAATATTGAACGGTACCACGATCTTCGTCGGTATCTTTACATGCTGAAAAATGAAGCGTTTCGTTTGGGTGCTGCTTAGCCATGACGGAAAATCGATCAATTAATTTTTCTTGAAGGGAATTGAATTGATCCGCACATCGAGCTATCTGACCGCTTTGTGCTTTATCTTCCAACCATAACCACTGCCAAAAACCCGTTTCATACAGGCTGGTTGGTGTGTCGGCATTGTTTTCGTAAAGCTTTGCCGGCCCCTTTCCGTGATAAGCAAAATCTATTCTGGAATAGAGACTCGGCTCAAAATCGAACCATGAATTTGCAATTACGTCCCAGTAAAGTTCCGGGATTTGAAACTTACGCAATAGCGCTTCATCCCGTACAACCTGATCAACAATCGCCAGACACATTTGGTGAATTTCAGCAGTAGGATCCTCTATATCCCGTTCGATTTGTTGCAGAGTGAATTGATAATAGGCAGTTTCGTCCCAATATGGTTCACCGTGCATGGTATGGAATTTAAATCCATATTCGTGCGCCTGATCGCGCCAATGGGGACGTTCATCACATTGAATTCTTAGCATTGGTCAACCGCCAAAAGAAGAGCCTCGGCTACGCGAACTTCCCCAGGAGGATTTCGCCTGAATTTTTGAGCCAAAGCCACCACGGGATATGGTGCGCGCAGTAGTAGGTTTAGACTTAAAAGCCTCTTTGGATACATTGACACGTCGATCAGAACGGCCACCGTAGGATGTTCCATCAGCACCGACCCAGGAATTCTGATAGCCGAATACTGGCGATGGACGCCCATAATCATAGCCTCCCCCCGTCAGTCGTCCAACCATAAAACCGCCCAACGCCGGTAAAAACCAACCACTGTTGCTTTGGCTTTGTACACATTGGTTATAGCCAAATTCCGTTTCACAGGTTCGCTGCGAATTGTATTTAGGCGCGGTACGCTCTGCCTCTGAGATGGCGTTGTCGTAAGCTTTTTCACACTCGGTGCGTGAATCCGGATTTTCGACGATACATTGCTCAGCGGTAGTGTAAACCACGGCCTCTTGACCGCTGGAACCACAACCCGTGATTAACAGTGTCCCAGTGAGCATTACGGACTTTGCAGATGTGGTTTTCCGTGCTGCGGACTTCCGCATAGTGGCAAGATCAATCTCCTTTGTACGCTTCATCAGGGCCTCCGTTAGTAGCTCATGCTACCGGCATTTAACAAGCCTATAGCAATCGAAACACCACCCAAAACGACTCCGGCGGGCAATTCTCCTGCTTTGATTCGCTGCACAATTTTCGGCATATACAAACGCACCAAAGCAAAGGCGATAAGCTGGGCAATAAGCGCGACGACCGCCCAGATCGCAAAATCCAGCAATGAAACGGATTGAGACGCTGCACTGGAAAGCGCGATAGAAAATCCGATGATAGCGCCAAATAAGGTAGCTGCCGCTGCCATATTCTGATCCTTGACCAACTGCCAATCATCATACGGCGTTATCATCGTGTAGATTTTTTTAAAAATCACCAACGCAAGCAGAGACAAACCAAAATACATGGCGAAAGGGCCGAGCCCTGAGATAGATTCTTGAAGTTCTGACATACATCGTCCTTTTAGTGAAAGTTATGGATACCCATGTTGAACTGACATGGCATATCCGCCAAGCCTACGCCATCAACCTATAACTTCAAAATCAGCACTACTAAGATTTATCCCCGTGCTGATGACAATACAACGTTCGGCTTGATCGCCGATAATTTTTTCTTCACCTGAAATCATCAGGAATTCAAAAAAATCAGGTTTACTTTCCCGCTCATAGAGCATAACAAACTGATCTGTCGTTGATTCGCTACTGTCAGAAGACGTCGTGGTTTCCGTCATCGACACTGGCGGGCTATCACCACTCACTTCGTTCCAAACACGATAAAATTGCTGACCTTCCAACTCATGATCAGGTTTGCTTATCCCATTTTTAAGTTGTTTGTTCCATTCGACGTCGCCGGATACGCCTTGGGTATCATGAAAAAACCACAACTTTAAGTCTTCGATATGACTCTCTGTCATCCCACCATTAAAAATCACCTGGAAGAACCCATCATCATCAGTGTAATAACGCACAATGGTAGAGTGCTCATCAAGCTTAACCACGCCAACGGCTTGAATGCTCTGTATTTTAGTTACATTCTCAAACGTGGTGAAATCATCAATCAAGCGCAATTTAAGCTCATTTAATTCTACCGCACCACCCAAACGAAACCCCAGCACTTCTGGCATAACGGGTCTTGCCTTTTCGGTTTCTTTATTTTTGAAAAAACTAAACATACAATACCTGCCAGTCAATATTTTTTATCCGAGTTTCAGATATATAATAGAGAATACAGCCGGGCTTGATCGTTTCGCCCAGCTCAGGATTGAGGATCATACCCCCATCCTTCACCCTCTTTACGCCAATAAATGTTGCATTGTGGTGCTTTTTAAACCCCTTGAAAATCGGCTCCACCTTGGTTTCTGGACAATCTTCAGGATAGCGTATTGAATACTGGGTTGTCCCGCGAGTCGCATTAAGCAATTGCTGATGAAGAATACTTGAACCAGGATCCATGGCGGCTTTTGCGAGCATTTCAACTGAAACAGAGGGTGTGCACTCAATACTGGGACAGTGCGACTTCAATAAAGCACTTAATGATTCATCCATAAAATAGGCAATAATGTGGGCGCTGGGGTTTTTCTTGAAACAAAACAATGCGGTTGTCATGGTTATGTCATCCAAGGGCGTATCGATAATAATAGTTGATGCTTTATCGATACAGGCTCTAGCCATGTCATCTTGATCGTTAAAAACCCTTGCTTTGACAAATTCAATGGATTCAGGCAATGGGTTTTCAACATCTTTGGTTGCACAGAGCACAATTTGTTTTTGCTCACCCTGTCTCAGTTCCGCTAACAGCAGATTCAGGAGCAACAAGGTGCGCTGCTGATTCCAGCCAATAACCACGATATGATTTTTAACATGGAGTGATTTATAGCCCATCACACCTCTTCTCCACTGAGTTGATACAAAGACCGCAACTCGCCCCACTATAAGAGCAAACAAGCCGATACCTAAAGGAATAATATAAAACGCCACCACATGCTTTCCAACGGTAGTGCTCGGTGATATATCACCATATCCGACCGTGGAAGCCGTAACCAACATCCAGTAAAAAAATGTACTGGCGGCAATAATTTCCTTTTCGCCGGAGAGAAACAACAACAGCCATGCGCTAGTCATGTAGGTGGCAAGGGCGATAAAGATCCCGAGCCAACCAAATGACATCATATACTTTGATAAAGCTCTCCGCAGTGTTAACAGTATATGCATATAAACCACAATCTATCGTAATAACTTCATCCGCCGCAAAGAAACCGGATGACATGCCCGTAAACAGAGAACACGAACGCCACATGAATGTTGGCGTTCGTGTTCTCTGCGGCGAGCAGTTACCAGCAGCATACCCCTAGCGAATAGGATTTAGCCTTTTTTGGCCCTAATTCTCGCCAGTATATCTTCCTTTGAGGTAGATCCGACGATACCCGCCGCTTTTAATTTCGTGCCCAGGTCATCGCCACTTTCGTCAGCCGCCAGCTCTTTTGCCGCCTCAAGCTCAGCTTGTCGTTCTTGTTGCCTCGATCTGATGCGCTCCAAAGATTCGGCAGCCGTCTTCATTTTGGAATTGGCACCAAGATGTCGTGACGAAACCGCTGTTTGTGCTTTTTGGACAGATGCCGTTGCTTTCACCGTATCAACTTGCTGCTTCATTCGACGGAGACTTGTCTTTGCATCTTTGATTGATTTACGCAGATTGTTTGATGAGGACTCAAACTGACTCAAAAACTCCTTCTCGGTTTCCCGCTGCGTTTCCAGATCGGAAATTTTTTCTGCGATCTCCAGCGCCAAATTTTCATCCCCTTTTTCAAGCGCTTGACTCGCGTAGCTTTCATGCTCCACCACACTGGCGTTAAAATCATTCATTTTTCGTTGAGCCAGCTTCTGTTTGGCGATAATGGTCGTCAATGATTCCTCTGATCGACGCAACTCGCTTTCAGCTTCGCGAATTTCCTGATCCAATATTCGCAAAGCCTGAGAATCTGCTACGGCTTCCGCCGTATCGTTAACGCCGCCTTTTATCGCGGAAAATAATCTTGTCCAAACACTCACGGAGCATTCACCTCTCTAATTTAGTTTAGAAACTCTTCATAGGCATCAAGCATGCCTTCTATATTCTGGAACAAAAAATCGATCTCAAGACGGATGTCATCTTCACTCGAATTGACCGATAACGCACCAAATGCAGCGTAATATTCTGCGCCTTCGACACTGACAATCCCTACTGTTGTTAATGGAAAAAGTTTATGGGTGCGCAACACGGCATCATTCAGGTTCGCCGTATTGGAGACCTGAGCTGTTGAAAAAAGCAGAGATTCGACAATAATCTGCTCGCCACCCAAGGAAATATAAGCATCAATACCATGCTCACTCGTGATAAACAGGCAATCGCCTTCCTGGGATACAGCCAAATTTTCATCTTTATCCAACAGCGCTGATAACGTTTTAATTTCCCAACTCATTAGTGACCCCTAATTTTTTCGTTCACACTGGTTGCAACCAGCATTAAAGACAAGATAATATCAACCTATCCGAAAGTCAACTATTATCACCATTTGTGGAGTATCATCCACGTTTAGCCGTGATTTATCTGTAAACTACATCAAAGACGGGTTGCTTTTCATGCACAACAAAGATAATACGTTCACTTGGAATAAGGTTGTCAAGCAGTTTATCCGATCTGAAATGAGTAAGAAATCAGTGGATTACAAAGAATTGAGTCTTCGATTAGCACAGATTGGCATTGCTCAAACACCAGACAATCTTAGATCCAAAATAAACAAAGGTATCTTAGGTGCGCAGCTGCTCCTGCAAATTTTACTCGTCCTGAATGTCCGTCGACTCGATAGCGAGCTGATTCAAGAAATATGGGAGGATTCTCAAGATAGATCGTGACCGGGAAGATAATCCGACAGCAGCTGACCGCCTTATACCCCGTACCTCCACAACACAATCCATACCCCACCATAGCACATGGCTTCCCAGGCAACTCACCTGAGTCGCTGGGGCTCATCCTCCGACATGCACCACAGGTGTCACGGTCGAAGGCACGCGGTAAGATGGGCAGATTGCGCTTTTGTATTATAGCTCTCGTCAAGCGGAATTAAAGAAGGAGTTAAAAGGGGCGCTGCCAATGTCATTAAGTTGGTGTTGGGCGTCGTAGTCCCACTTCCGTATATCGCCTTAAAAAGTACCAAACACTCGCGGCCTTTTTGGTTTGTCAGTCGCTTTACTTGGTGTATCGCGCTTGTTCATTTCATGCTCTTCCTGGCGTTGTTGGGCCAACACCTCTTCTTGTAACTCAAGCAAACGGCTGTGGTTCGGGGAAATCTGCAAGCCCCGCTCGATATAATCCAGGCTGTTTGTGAGTGCACCTTGGTGCTTGTGTTGTTCGGCGCGGCTTAGCAGAATGTCCGCCTCTTGCAGGCGACGCTGTTCCGCTTCAACCTGGCGCTTTTGCTCGGCCAGCCGGACTTTCAGGTCAGCATGAATTCCCTGTAATACACTATGCTGGGGGTCTATCTGCAAGGCTTTTATAACGTGAGATAAACCTTCCTCCAATGCGCCAGAATCTCTACTTTGCACAGCTTTCGCCAGCAAAGCTGCAATGTTTTTTTGCCGGGACTCTATATTGAGAATTTGTTGCTTATTTTGTGCCAACGCGGTTTGTACTTTTTCACGCAAATTCAGCAGTTCGGTGTGATGGGGATAAATTCTTAAACCTTGCTTGATCTGCGTCAAACTTTGCTCCAACGCTCCACTGGCCTGACTACGCTTAGCTTCCGCCAAGAATTTTTGGAATTTTTTATGGTTGCTCTTTTCGCGTGTTTTTTTTCGTGCTAATTTAGCTTGGCTTTCTTCAACAATACTGCGTAGCTCGTGCAAGCCGGCATGATTTGGATCGACCGCCAATCCCGCATCAATAAAATTCATGCTTTCTTTCATGGCTCCAGCTTGCAGACGCTGCTGGGCCGCCTGCTCAAATGAACTGACTAAACGCACTAAACCAGATTTTGCCTGTAAATTTCCAGGCTCCAATGCTAGAATTTGTTGATAAATCTCGTGAATATTATTTTCCAGGGGGATCGATTTTCTCTTGGTAGACCAATATTGCTCGGCCTGTGTTAGCAGCTTTGCTACCTGATGTTGACGTTCATCAAGGGCCTGCATTTTTTGCCTTCGTGTAAATATCTCCTCCACAGTGTTACGCAACTCAAGTAGTTGTGGATGCCCGGGCTCTAGTTTCAGCCCCTCAACGATCACAGTGCGACTCTTTTGAATATCATCTTTATCCAGGTGCTGCTGCGCCTGGTTTATGATTTGTTCCATCCTTTGGCGCTGCTGCTGTTCATGCATGGCCGCCGCCAAATATTGCAGTTCTTTCCAGCGGTTGTCGGCCTCACTTTGAGTCTGCTCATCACCTCCAGACGACATAAAAAACCAGATCCCACCACCCAGTATGAGTAATGCGCCAACACTCTTCAAGGCTAGCAAAGCAGCATCTTTATCGGTATGTTTTTTCATTACTTTTAAGGTTTTAACAAAAATACGTTACTATTTTTTACACTTGACGCATTGTGTTTTTTTGACCTTGTCTTGTCGTTAGCATTATTTATAAGTTTTGCCGATTTTTTTCTGGCACTTAAAAATACGCGTCAATAGCATAAGAAAGTGATATCTTGAGCGTTAACATTTTTTCTTCGATTTCGCCGCCAACGTTGCCAAGACGTTTATCCTGCAAGTCATCAAATACATAGTTATAGTAGTTTAATGACACGCCGTAGCCTAATGATTCATCAATGTTTGCCTTCCACGCAACACCATAGGTAACACCAACTGTTTCAGCCGTGCCATTGATCGGCAGCAAATTATTCTCAAACTTGACATTGCCGTCAAGTTTGGCGATTGCCACATTTAAAGACAATACACCCAAATCTTTAATTAGCCAGCCATAGGTGCCTCCGATAAAAAAACCATCCTCTTTAAAATCGGATTTGCTCCCTTTTTTTCCTTCGGTAGAAGATTTGCCATATTTGTAGCCGGCATATAGTGAGGCATCATCAGTAACCGCATAGCCGAAAGAAATCGAATAATCATCCCGCTTACCATCAAAGGTTTCTTGGTACCCCAGTCCGCTGGCATCCAAGGTATTGTCATCCTCAGTTGTGGTTTGAGCATAGACATCCATATAAAATCTGTCTTTACTGACTGTGCCACCAACACCGATCAAGTACAAAGTGCGATCTGCACGATATTTGGGGAAAACACCCCCTCCCGTCAGGGAGACTGCGGGCGTAGTGAGTGAGTACTCGACGATTCCAGTCGAGACTCTGGGGATAAAGCTGACTTCTGCCAGTACCAGGCCAGATGTAACAAAACAGACAAGACCAGCGCCCAATTGATATCTTGTTCTTAACATTTTCATTTACTCCTGCATGTTTGCTCCGGCAATCACTAATCAAAGCCTCACCGGTTCTCTGACAAAGCTGTCGGGCTCTGCGGTCGCTCATTAGTGATATTCCTACCGGATAAGGCGCAATGATATGAAATATTCACCATACCGCAAGGAATTACAAAGCTTTCGCTTCCCGGTAATTTTACCTCCTATCTCAATCTATTCCTGTTGACTACGCAGCCGGAGAGCTGTTCATGTGCGCCTTTTTTCAAAAACCTACCTACGGTGGATATAGTATATTAAAGGATGCCCACTTTACTGCACTTAAGTCAACCGCGTGGGCATGAACAAGGTGAAGAGCAAAGGGTCAGGCTCGAAATTATCCATCTCATTGTTCTCTTTTCATAACCTGTCCCCCATTACTTGGAGTGCTCGCTGGGTATCCCTGCCCCATCAAAAAGTGTGCATATTACCCCGCAGCCCTATATCACTTGATTTCCATACAGCAACACGTTGATTCTCTCCAAAAAATAACAGGGAGAACGGATGAATGGAAAAAAGCACCCCTCGCCAACAGACCTGTCCGGGCCGGATTCAGCACAAACAGGCCGCTTTACACAACACCTCGTGGCCGCCATCACGGACAATGGACGCTCATCCCATCCGACAGGCGGAGCAAGACATCCTCCTTATCTCGGGGAAGTCCGGCGAGTAACGCCAGGATATCGCAGCTACCCCGAAAAAATCCCTGCTCATTGGCCATTCCGACGGCTACGGCAGCCACGATCTCTGGAGCACCGATCTGAGCACCAATTCTCCTCCCAGGCTGCGACTAGGACGGGTTTATACATACGCTACAACAGCGGAAGTGGGACGATGACACCCAACCCGGACGCCGCTTCCATTCCCCGGATGATCATCAAACCCAGCAATCATCACGCTTGGCAGATGACGCCCTCCAGGGCTACGACACTGCCAGTCACCAGATCTGGATGAAGGCCGCTGGTCTGCTCAATTTCCATCCTGCGAAAGCGAGGTAGGATACTGACTGAGTCTTAATGGGTTTGGAATACCGCCATTCCCACGCAGGCGGGAGTCCAGAGTGCAGGGAATTTCAAGCACTCTGGATGACTTGCTACGCTCGCCCTGCAGGCGTTCAATGCACAAGGTGATTTTGTTCAGATTTTCACTTCTTTTTGCCCGCAATGACGGTGATCGCAATGACGGTGATCGCAGATAATCATCGAGGCCAGGAAGACAAAAACTTTCACAAACAGGCCGGATATATGAGAGCAATAATTTTCTCTCACATCAATGATCAAATGTCTTGCAAACGGAGTAGATCCATATATGTAGGTACCAAAAATAGGCGCTCTTAGGCGAAGGGCGTTAACAGGATACAGTAGTTTTTCCTACTCTGGATTCCGGCTAAAAACATGCCGGAATGACGATAACTGCAACAAGCTGCGGGGCATTCACACCAAAGAGATTAAAACCCGTTACAATTGACAAAGAGCACACCGTGGCTTGCATCACAAGAATCTCCAAAGCCCCCCCCAATCCTCCATCGATCATCGGAGATCCGAAGATTTTACCGTCAACAAGAAGTTTTAGCGAATCACTAAAGCTACTGTTGGCAATGATGCTGGGGGAACCGCTCAGCGAACCCTTTACGAGGTATTCGATGTTACTTGGAAACACTTCACCAGTCAGCCGTATATCACCCGCCGCGTCGCCATCGACTTCCACCTTCGTCTCTTACGACCTGATCTCTCCATTTAATATAAAGACATCCGGCCCCTTTGCAATGAGCGAAAAATTTCCTAACAAGAATGTCTGACTAGCCGACAGATTCATCGCCACGGTACCTGGAACCTGTTGCTCAAATTCGATTTTTGCAGCCTCCACCGCCCCCTGTGTCAGGATAGTTGTCGCCTCAGTTAAAACAGTAAATGATCAGACGGGGGGCGGAAATGGCTTGAAATGCCGCGTTATTCGGAAGAGCGAAAGGCCGCTGTATTAAAGAAACTGTTACCCCCTCACAATCAGTCGGTACCTGAAGTGGTGGAGTCGGAAGGCATCAGTCAGGCGACCTTGTATCATTGGCGCCATCAAGCGAAACAACAAGGATTTCCTATGCCGGGAAGTGGGAAAATCAGCGACCACTGGTCAGCTGAAGCAAAGTTGGCGGTGGTTATTGAAACCGCCGTATTGAGTGAATCTGGGCTGAGCGAGTATTGTCACGAGAAAGGCTCATACCGGGAACAGGTCAGGAAGTGGAAAGCCGCCTGCATACAGAGTCAGCTGTTATTCAATGCCGAAAAAACTTTCGGCCCATAGATTGTTACTCATGTATGATCTCACTGTTGTCAAACAAAGTTGACAACAGACCTGCCCGTCAACTACAGTTGACGAGTGCCTGAGATAAAATCAATTCCCCCAGCTAATAAACCTGAAGAGGCATTGGCCGCTGTCGTTGCATTGCGTTTGATGGCGGATAGGCTGGAGAGAAAAGCCGTTAAAGAAGCGATCACACAGGGTTGGACATGGTCCCAAATAGCAGAATCATTAGGGGTAACAAAACAGGCTGCACACAAACGTCACGCCAGTTTTGTGAGTAAAGGCAAAGCCAGGCGGAAAGGAGACTGATGATGCTGAAGCGGCTTGGATGGCGCCTTCGGGATATGCGTACTGTCAGCAGACTGATTTTAGGCGCAGATGAACAGGCACACATGATGGGTGAAAGAGAATCAGGAGCGGAACACTTCCTTCTCTCAGCACTAAATCTTCCTGACGGTACGGCACGGCGGGTTTTTGATCGCATAGGTATTGACCCAGAGAAATTCAAATCAGCAATCAAAAAACAGTACAGTGATGCACTCAGCAGCATTGGTGTCGATGCAGCATTTCTGGAAGAAGAGCCTGAAACAGTGACTTCGAAGCAGATATTGCATCATTCAAAACCATCAGGGCAAGCGGTGATGAAAGAACTGTATTCCTTAAAGAAGCATGACAAGGACAGGCCGCTTCTTGGGGCACATATCGTCGCGGTCATCGCAAAGATGAAACACGGTGTCGTGGCTCGCGCATTTAAAACCCTGTGTATTGATCAAGAAACCATTTTATCTGCGGTGCAAAAAGAGCTTGATTCATGATTCAGGGGATATGTGGCTTTGCCCGCCTTTTACCATAGCCCGTGACGTGACTTACAGGCGGGCTTTCGTCATCCGTACCTTCTGACACGGGAGAGACTTTTGGCACAGACTGGCGGTAGAGGACGACGTGGGCGTATACCTCGGAGCCAAGCCCTGGGCGGCCCGAGTCAACAACATGGTTAGCGGCCCGAACAAAGATCACAGTAAACCGCCGATGACCGGGCCGACGAGCGTTCCAACGTCACGACTCGCTCCCATGACCCCCATCACCCGTGCCCGATCTTCGCCTCTTTTTTCTGCGGCTTCCGCCATCATTACCCCCCAGGCGGGTTTAAAAGCCGCCGCACCAAGGCTGTCGATGGCCTTGGCCAGAAAAAAGCCTACCGGCCATCGGCATAGCGGACAT
>JALTPW010000663.1 GCA_026999335.1 Chromatiales bacterium | reverse complement strand
GACCTGACGACGCTTGAGGGGAGCGACTCGCCTGAGAAGGTGCGGAGTTTGTGCATCAAGGCGATTCGCCCTTGGGAAAAAGACGAGGAGATTCTTGGTCGTCGGCTCGGGCCCGTGGCGGCGGTGTGTGTGTATCCATCGATGGTGCCTTACGCCAAGGAACTGCTCAGGGGCACCGGGGTCAATGTGGCTTCGGTGGCGACGGGGTTCCCATCAGGGCAGTATCCACTCGATATCCGGGTGCGCGATGTGGAGCAGGCGGTCAAGGATGGGGCAGACGAGATTGATATGGTCATCAATCGCGGGGCGTTTTTGTCGGGCAAGTATGATGTTGTCGCTGAGGAAATCCGGGCGGTGGTCCAAGCCTGCGGGCAAGCCCATTTGAAGGTGATCCTCGAAACCGGGGAACTCGTCACCTACGACAATGTCCGCAAAGCCAGCGATATCGCGATCTCGTGTATCCGCGAGGGCGATTTCATCAAGACCTCGACGGGCAAGGTCTCGCCGGCCGCGACGATGCCCGTCACCCTGGTGATGCTCGAAGCGATCCGGGACGCCTACAAAGATACCGGCAAGAAGATTGGGATGAAGCCCGCTGGCGGGATCCGCACGGCCAAGCAATCCTGGCACTACCTCTGCATGGTCAACGAAACGCTCGGCGAGGGGTGGCTGAGCCCGGAGTGGTTCCGGTTTGGGGCCAGTTCGCTGTTGAATGATGTGCTGAGGAGTATGCAAAAGCTCAAGAGCGGGGAGTATGCGGCGGGGTATGACTTCTCCGATGCGTGATGGTTGTCAAGCGTAAAAAATTGAAATGGCGAGTTGCCAGAGCACTTTGCATAGGCGCTTTCCTATCGCTCGTTTCGACAGCATTGCTCGTTTGCTTTCAGCCTGCCAACAGTTGGTATGGGTATACTGCCAACACAAAGTATCATGACCAAGGGCCTGGTTATCTCGGTGATCTTACTCCGAGATACACATCATCAAACCGATACAAAGCAGCAACCCGTTCGGGAGATGAAATGCTCTTTGGTCTGAATACCGGCATTGACAAAATTCAATATACCTTTGGCGATCCAAATGCGGAATGGGATTTGGTTGAAGACGAACTCCCGCCGAGGGTCTTTATAGACCTGACCTGCCCCCCAAAACCTAGTCCATTCTTTATGCGAGTGATCTCGTAGAATGGGCGTATTTGGAAGGCAGGCAATCATGGCTAGGAAACGGCATTCAGCAGAGCAGATCATCAACAAACTCAGAGAGGCCGAGGTCCATCTCGGGCAAGGGATGAGCGTCCCCGAGGTCGCACGCAAGCTTAGCGTCACCGAGCAGACCTATTACCGATGGCGGAAAGAGTACGGCGGATTAAAAACCGACCAAGCTCGCAAGCTCAAGGATCTCGAAAAGGAAAACGCCCGGCTCAAGAAGCTGGTTGCCGATCTGAGTTTGGACAAAGCGATGCTGCAGGAAGTCGCCTCGGGAAACTTTTGAGCCCGCACCGGAAGCGTGAAGCGGTCGGGGTGATCCTTGATTGCTTCGAAGTCTCCGAGCGGCGGGCGTGCAAACTTTTGAAACAACCACGAGCATCGCAGCGGTATTTACCGAATGTGCGAGACGATGAGCTGCCGTTGACGAAGCGAATCATCGAGCTTGCGTGCCAGTACGGACGCTACGGCTACCGCCGAATCGCAGCGATGCTGCGGCTCGAAGGCTGGCGAGTGAATCACAAGCGGGTCGAACGAATCTGGAAGCAAGAAGGGCTCAAAGTGCCGAAAAAGCAGCGTAAAAGAGGTCGATTGATGCTCGGCGATGGATCGTGTGTCCGGCTCCGAGCTGAGCACAAGGACCATGTGTGGAGCTACGACTTCGTGCAAGCCAGGACCCATGAGGGAAGGAGTTTTCGGATGCTCACGGTGATCGATGAGCATACGAGGGAGTGTCTTGCGATCGATGTGGCGAGGAATCTCCGCAACGGCGATGTGCTTGAGCGGCTCGCATGGCTGATGGCGACACGAGGCGTGCCCAAATATATTCGCTCTGACAACGGCGCTGAGTTTACAGCGAAGGCTGTACGGAACTGGCTGAGCCATGTCGGTGTGTCAACGCTGTACATCGAGCCGGGGAGCCCTTGGGAGAACGGTTTCATCGAGAGCTTCAACGGCAAACTCCGTGACGAGTTGCTCACTGGCGAAATCTTCTACACGCTGAAAGAAGCGAAGGTCTTGGTCAATCGGTGGCGGACTCACTACAACACGGTGAGGCCTCATTCATCGCTGGGGTATCGACCTCCAGCACCAGAAACTCGGATCACCCGGGTCGTCAATCATCCATCAGAGGGCTGCTCCGCTCCGCTCCGCAGCCCTCTGATGGGACAAAGGAACGCTACTGCCCTAACATAGGGAGTGGTACAGGATATGGGGGCAGGTCATATTGAGAAGGCTTTTCATGCAATCAACAAACTAAATGAATCGAGTGCCATTGTAATCTCCACTGGCTACTTCGAGCTCAAGCTCGAAGAATTACGGCTGACTCATGAATACAAAGAAAAGAAGCAACAAGAAAAAGAGGAGCAGGCTGAAATCCGACGACAGATGCGTGAAGAGGCAAAGTTTGAAGAAGAAGCTGCCAAAGCACAACGAGAGGAAGATAAATATCAAAAAATGCTCGAGAAAGCAAGAGAAGAAGCTGGTGCTGCTACGGGAAATCAACTTGAAAAACTCAACCGGCAGATAGAGAAATTAAGTGACGATCTTGCGTTTGCCCAAAGGAAAAACGAACGAGCAAAGTCTATGGCAGAACAGACTCGAGCCGGGCATGTCTATGTGATCTCAAACATTGGTTCATTTGGAAAAAACATCTACAAAATAGGGATGACCCGGCGATTGGAACCAATGGACCGGGTGAAAGAACTCGGCGATGCCAGCGTTCCATTTATCTTTGATGTGCACGCGATGATCTATTCCGAGGATGCTCCATTCCTTGAACGCGCATTGCATAAGTCGTTCGATGAGAAGCGAGTCAACTTGGTAAATCGGCGTAAAGAGTTTTTTGCAATCACACTGGATCAAATTTCTGATGAGGTCGCCAAAATATTTCCAAGCGCATCCTTTGTTCGGACTATGGAGGCTCGGGATTTCAATGAATCACAAGCAATTCGGGCTCAAAGAGAGCAACGGTCTTTAGAAGAAGATGTCAGGAAAAATTTTCCCGAGAGCATTTGATCTTTACCTCACTACTGCGCCGAAGACGGCGAGTAGTGGCACCTAGGGTAAAAACCTCCTTCACCCTTTGGGTTGAAGGAGGGCACCAATACAAGACGAAGACCCCCTCCGTCCGCGAGAACGCGGACACCTCCCCCGGAGGCCCGGGGGAGGCGGAAGAG
>JALTPW010000662.1 GCA_026999335.1 Chromatiales bacterium | reverse complement strand
TTGACAGCCCTATCGGCACTCATTTTTTATCCAGCAAGCATGCACAGACTTCTATCCAGCAGGGCGTATCCCGCTCAAAATCAAGAGGGTGACTTTAACCTTTGATTGAGATGAATAAAAACAACAACCCCCATACTTATAGCTCAAGTTCCATGCTTCAGCCGCCGGTTTTCAAAACAGTATCACCCGCAACTTAAAGGCCATTTTCAACTTGACGATACGCTCTGGCGACGACGCAGAAATACAGCTGCCAGCAGGCTGAAGACCAGCAGCACCAACAAGGAATAGTTACCCCCCAACACGTAGGGGGTCACGCCGCTGCGTGGTTGCAAGCTGCCGCTGAGCACAAACACCTCGAACTGCGGTGACTGTGCGCTAATATGACCACGGTGGTCAATCAGCGCGGAGATACCATTATTCGTAGCACGAAACATGGGTCGCGCCGTCTCCATGCTGCGCATGCGCGCCATCTGCAAGTGCTGATGTGGCGCCAGTGAATCTCCGAACCAGGCATCGTTGCTGACGTTGACCAGTACGGTGGCCTCTGGCAAGGCGCGAATCACCTCTTCGCCAAAGGCGTCCTCATAGCAGATGGACACGGCGATTTTCTGCCCCGCCACATCGAGCGGTGGCTGCGTGGCCGCGCCACGGCTGAAGTCCGCCATCGGTACTTGCAGGATATCCAGCAGGCTGCCCAGCAGCCACTTGAGAGGAATATATTCACCGAAGGGTACGAGATGGTGCTTACGGTAAATCTGCGGCGGATCGCCAACCGCCACCACGCTGTTGTAATAGGTCTCCGGCATCGATTCAGGGCGCACCGGCAAACCCAGCATCAGGTTCGAGCCGTGCGCCGCAGCCTCGACAGCCAGCTCCTGTAAGAATCGCTCAGCCTGGTGGTAATAGGCCGGCAATGCCGTCTCCGGCCAGATGACGATATCGCTGTCAGCCCAGTGTTGGCGCGACAGACGCGTGTACAGGTCGATGGTGGGTTGGCGCTGCTCGGGTAACCACTTGAGATTCTGCGGCACATTGCCCTGGATCAGGCTGGCGCGCAGTGCCTTGCCGGTCGGCGCCGACCACTCGACCTGCAACAGCCCAGCCCCCAGCAACCAGATTCCCAGCAGGGGCAGCAGCGCTAACCAACGCCGCCTCGGCATTTGCCAGGCCAGCACCAGCAATCCGGCACTCAGTGTAATCAGCCAGCCGATGCCGTAGACGCCCAATACCGGCGCCACGCCGGCGAGCGGGGAATCCGTCTGACTGTAACCCAATGCCAGCCAGGGAAAGCCGGTCAGCACCCAGCCGCGCGACCACTCCAACAGTCCCCACAGGGCAGGTAAGACCAACAGTAATTGCAATCGCGAGGAAAACATCGAAAAATAACGGCGATACAACCAGCCTGTGAACGCCGGAAAGGCCGCCAGCACCAACACGAACAGTACCGTTGACAGCAGCGACAACGAGACACTCATGCCACCAAAACGATACATGCTCACCGCTACCCAGGAGACGCCCAGACCGAAATAACCAACACCAAATAGATAGCCTGAGAAAAAGGCATGGCGGGCAGACATCGTTTGCCACAGCCAAAAGAGCAGCGCGAGCGAGACAATCGCCAACGGAAAGAGACCAAACGGGGCGAAAGAGAATGGCAGGGCAAACCCGGCCAGTAATGCAAGCAACAACCGGCGCAAGGGGAGTCGAACCAGCCATGCCTTCATGGCATCAGTGCTCGCTGGGAGTATCGGACTTGCTGCTCTCGGTGTCGACAGTCAGACGCAACAGATAGATACGCCGGCTGTCCGCGCGCAACACCTTGAAACGGTATGATCCCAAATGACAGGTCTCGCCACGCTGAGGCAAATGACCGAATTCGTGCATCAACAAACCACCAATGGTGTCGAAATCGTCGTCACTGAAATCGGCGCCGAAATATTCATTGAAATCCTCGATGGGCGTCAGCGCCTTGACCGTGTACTTGTTGTCGGAATGGCGCACGATGGACACATCGTCATCGATATCGTGCTCATCCTCGATGTCACCGACGATCTGTTCCAACACGTCTTCAATGGTTACCAGACCGGCCACACCACCGTATTCATCGACCACGATGGCCATGTGGTTGCGGTTGGCGCGAAATTCATTCAGCAACACGTTGAGACGCTTGCTTTCGGGAATGAACACCGCCTGGCGCATCAGATCACGCAGGTTGAAACGCGGCTCATCATCACCGCAACGGGCGGCACGCTGGGCAAAATAGGTCAACAGATCCTTGGCCAGTAGAATTCCGACAATTTCGTCACGGGTGTCGCCAATCACCGGGAAACGCGAGTGCGCGGAATCCACCACCACCGACAAAAATGATTCCGGCGGTTCGTCCTGTTTCACCACCACCATCTGCGAGCGTGGCACCATCACATCGCGCACCTGCATGTCGGAAACATTGAGCACCCCTTCGATCATGGACAGGGCGCCGGCATCCAGCAGATTGCGCTGTTGCGCATCGCGCAGCAGGGCGGTCAGCTGCTCACGATCCTGCGGTTCACGCAACAGGGCCTGACTGAGTTTCTCAAGCCAGGAACGCGCCTGCCGCTCACTAGCGGCAGCGCTTCCTGATCGGTCTTCGTTCATGATGACACCATTGCGTATAACAAGGTTTGTAATAGAATTTGTAACAAAATCATTCCCCAAAAAATCCAAAAGCCGTCTATGCGGACTCAATGTAAGGATTGGCAAAACCCAGCCCGGCCAGGATCTGGATCTCCAGCGATTCCATCTGCACGGCCTCGGCATCCGTGATGTGATCGTAGTCCAACAGGTGCAGGGTGCCATGCACGACCATGTGCGCCCAATGACTTTCTTCCGCTTTGCCCTGCTGCCCTGCCTCGCGTTGTACCACCGACGCGCAAATCACCACATCGCCCAGCTCATCGTCACACTCGGATGCTGGCAGGCCCAGCGGTGCCTCAAAGGGAAATGACAGAACATTGGTGACTACGGCCTTATGGCGGTAATCACGGTTGAGCCGGACGATCTCCGCCTCTCCGACCAGGCGCAGGGTCATTTGCCGTGCAACGGAAAAAGGTCTGTCCACCGCATTCAGGGTCGCCTGCGCCCAACGTGAAAACTGCCCGGCATCCGGTAGGCAAACCGGATCGACATCGTCTAACGCAAACTGGACGTCCACATGCAGCGTCATGAAGACTTCCGTTCCCCGCCATTGCCAGATAATTTTTGTGTTTCCTTTTGAACTTCCTTCTTTGCACTCTCCTGTGCAGATTCGTATTCATCATAGGCCGTGACGATACGCTGTACCAGTGGATGACGTACCACGTCCTTGGCCTGAAAAAAGGTAAAGCTGATGCCGTCGACATCCT
>JALTPW010000661.1 GCA_026999335.1 Chromatiales bacterium | reverse complement strand
AGCACCAACTTTTTTGGTCAACTGGACTACCACCACCAGCCCGACGAATACAGCGTACCCATCGAAGAGACTCTGCGGGTGCTGGCCGATCTGGTCGAGGCCGGCAAGGTGCGTCATATCGGTCTTTCCAACGAAACCCCCTGGGGGGTAATGAAATTCCTACAGCTGGCGGAGCAGTATGGCCTACCGCGCACGGTCAGCATCCAGAACCCCTTCAGTCTGCTCAACCGAAGCTTCGACATGGGTCTGGCGGAGATCGCCCATCGTGAACAGTGTGGCCTGCTGGCCTATTCACCGCTGGGTTTTGGCGTGTTGTCGGGCAAGTATCTCAACGGCGCCCGCCCCGAGGGCGCACGCATTAGCCGGTTCGAGCGTTTTTCCCGCTACACCAATCCGCGCACCGCACGCGCCACCGCAGCCTACGTCGAACTGGCCCGCGCGCACGGTCTCGATCCGGCACAAATGGCCCTGGCCTTCGTCACCCGCCGCCCCTTTGTCACCAGCACCCTCATCGGCGCCACCAATCCGGCGCAGTTGCAGAACAACCTGGATAGCGCGAATATTCGACTCGATGCCACGATTTTGGAGGCCATCGAGGTCATCCATGCCAACAACCCCAACCCGGCGCCCTGATCGCGACTGTGAATAATAAACAGCGGCCGTTAATAACAATAAGAACACCCGCAGGAGAAACACTATGAACCATACACAGCTGATGGCCATTATTGGTCTTACTGTGACGCTACTGCTCAGCAGCGGCTGCGCCACGGTCTATACCCAACACCCGGCGCTTGCCGACAAGGCCGGCCCGGATGTCGCCAACGTGTACTTTATCCGCACCGTCCCCGTCTACACCAACGACTTCGCCGACGCCCCGGTCATCATCGAATTCCAGGATAAAAAACTGCTCAAACTCGGCGAAGGCGCCTACACACTCCTCTACCTGAAACCCGCCAAGGGCAAGCTGAAGGTCTACAACAATACCCTGTTCACCAACCAGCCGAGCAGTCAGCGTGTGTGGAAAGAACGCTACTATCGCTTTATCGCTGGACGCACCTATTTCATTCATATCGAGCAAATTGATGAGGAGTTCCGTGGCATTTTCTACGCCCCCGAACTGGTATCCCTGCAGCAGGCCAAACAGCTGGTCAAACATCTCCGTCGCATGGGTGCAAAGGCCGCCGCCCACCCCATCGACAAACTCACTCATGTCGCTGTCCCCCCGGAGGGCGCAATCAAGGATGAAGGGCCCACCCTGCCGGAAGACCTCTATAAATCCACGCCCTACATGCTGGACGAAAAATGAGCCATGCACGGAAAAAAAGCCGTCACCGCAGACCGCCATCGATCAGGCAGACGACACAGTCTGACTAAACTACCACCGACTAAAGTAGGTGGGTTAGCGCATTCGGTGCTGATGACTAAAGTCATCAACCTCGCACCGTCAGAAGTGCGCATGCGTCAAAACATGAACATCAACGTCACCGTCTAAAGACGGTGGTTTTGACCAAGTTAATGGAAAATAAAACACTGGCACTGCTCGCTGGACTGTTCAGCGGCCTGACCCTGGCGGCACCACAGGCCGTCTCCGTCAGCCCCACGCAGATACAAAGCAGTCAGTCCGTCACGCTCAGCATCGAAACAGCGCACTGGCACCCGCAGGCACAACTGGCCCTGGTGCCCGGCGGCCCCTTCAGCAGTCATCGTCTGAGACTGCCGACCACGCCTCGCGCCATCGCCAGCGATGGGCGGCATGCCTACGTCGCCGGCCATGGTGGCTGGTTGCAACGCATCGAATTTCCGCCCGGAGCAGAAGCCAGGCTCGTCGCCCAAGTGAAGATCGGCGACGGGGAAATCCGCCAGTTGAAAGTCGCCCACGGTCAACTGCTGGCCGCCGTCGACGGCATGGGCGTGATGCTGTTCGACATCACCCAACCCATGCAGATCATCCACCGCTGGACCTATCACACCAGCGCACCGGTGCAGGACATGCAACTGGGAGGAGACGAAGCCTGGCTACTGTTGGGCAACCAGCACCTTGAGCAAATTCACCTCAGCGAATCCGTGCCCGGCAAGGCGGAAAAACGCTGGTTCCTCCCTTTTTCCGCCCACGGTTTCGTCCTGCAGGGCGATACGGTGCTGGTGGTTGGCAGCGAAGGCATCACCAGTCTGGATCTGAGTACAGCGTCGGCAACAATCCTCGACCGGCAAACCACGCGCGGTACGCCACGCCGGCTGCAACTGACGGCCGGGCTGGCCCTGGTGGAGGATGGCCCGGGCGGACTGGTGGTCTTCGACGCCAGCGACCCGCGCCAACTGCGCTGGCTGGGCAGTCACGCCAAGCGCGGCTCCATTCGCGGTCTGAGCGCCTCTGCCGAGCGCGCTTGGGTAGGCATCGGTGAACGTACACTCCTGAGCATCGCCCTCGGCAACCCGATGCTGCCCGCCGCCGGCGATGCCCTGCGCCTGGATGCTCCGCTGGTGGATCTGGCGGCACACGGCGACATCGTCTTCGCCGCCACCACCCGTGGCGTACAACGCCTCGACTTCAATACCCCGGCAGTGGCCGACATCTCCCCCGAGGGCGTCAACCTCGGCGGCAGCCGCCGTGGCGTGATCCGCGACGACATCCTCTACGTTGCCGACTGGTTCTCCGGTCTGCACCTCTATGACATCCGCGACCCCGTCAATCCACGCCACCTCGGCAACTACCGCACCCCCGGTTCCAGCAAGGGCGTCACCCTGTACGGTGACTACGCCCTGGTGGGCGACGACGACCGTGGCCTGCAAATCATCGACATCAGCGACCCGCGCCAGCCACGCTGGGTGTCTGAGCTGAGCTGGGAGTCCGATATCTCCACCCTCGGCCTCGCCTACACCATGAAACGCATTGGCAGCACCCTGTATCTGGCCGACCACCGCGGCGGCTTCCAGATCATCGATCTCAGCGACATCAAGCACCCGCGCATCCTTGGCGCACTGGACACCCCCGGCAAATCCTGGGCCATCGACGTCAGTGGTCACATCGCCTTCGTCGCCGACGATGATGACGGCCTGCTCATCGTCGACATCAGCGACCCCGCCCAGATCGGCCTCGTCGGCCAGTTCAATCCCGGCGGTCACGTCGAGGACGTGGTGGTGCGCGACGGCCTCGCCTACCTGGCGCTGTTCGACAACGGCCTGTTCATCGTCGACGTCAGCGACCCTGCGAACCCGCGCCCGCTGGCCCACCTTGAGATCCCCGGCAACGCACGTGGCATCACACTGGCGGACGATCTGGCCTACGTCAGCGGCTGGGAATCCGGCCTGCAGATCGTCGATATCCGCAACCCGCATGCGCCGCAGATCATTGGCCATTTTGACACCGACGGCGCCGCCTGGGGCA
>JALTPW010000660.1 GCA_026999335.1 Chromatiales bacterium | reverse complement strand
GGACTCGCAGTAAAGAACTGCCCCAACGAAGATTTCGTCTTGGGGTTAAGATCGGAACTTGCTCTTATTCTTAGCAAATCTACTTGTTCAAGGGTGTTCAATAAATTTTCCTATGTTTCTGGTGTTTGTTTAGAGGCATAACGTCGCGGGTAAGCGGACGGCCAACACTGAAATTTCCAAGTACGATAATCTTCCATTTCCCACTACCCTCAAACAAATGCCGCAGTAGGCCGATCCGCTTGAGCCGCCTTGTTAGCGTGGGCAGAAAGCTTCATGCCAGCATGGCGCCTAAACAACCGCTGCGCCTTCTTGGGCGAAGCCATGTGATTCGCAATACTCATCGTAATAACTGAAACCCCGGCGGGACTTAAAACAACGAAAAGATTGTAGTGGGAGGCCGCACTGGAACGAAGGGTGCGGCGGTGAAAAAAATATCGGCATAGAATTTCCCACGGTTACTTTTACCTTTTTGTCCTGCCCATGCTAACGCTTAATCTACCCCAAAGTGGGGCATAACTCCGCCCCGAAATCCAATGATTTATTCGCTGGTCATTCCTGGTCTCACCGAATATTCCTACAAACCTGCTAAAAAATCAATCAGTTACATCATTACGTTTTTTACCACGGGCGTACACCCCTCACCGAATATTGAGAGGAAAAATAAGACATTTTAGGGGATATCATGTAGGGCGCTTCCGCTACATACCCGCTAAATTAGCGCGTACCATTTTCGCCGTCATCATTGAAAACACATTGTATTCAATATCTTATAAAAATTTTGTGAACACTTTTCTTCTTGGAATACTTGCGCGTGCGCGGGATATTCAGGCATTCGCGGGAATGACGATATTTGCGGGATGCTGTGGGGGAAGTTCAAGCCCGCGGAGATTCAAACACGACTTCCTGATCGATGAATGCCTGTGCCTGACGTATGGCTGGCAGCAATACCTGGTCGGCGAATTCACAGCCGGTGGTGTCCGGGTCTTGTTGTGCCTGTTTGCCGGCCATGGTTGGGCTGTGGCCTTTCTGCTGTCGCAATAATTCCAGCATGGGTTCGTAGCCGGGCGGCCAGGCGCGGATTTCGGAAAAACGTTGTTTCAATGCCTTGAGGATACCCATGCCGGCATAGTCCAGGTCGCCCCAGAACCAGACCGGCCAGTCACAGCTTCGCCGCTTGAACCACCAGTCTTCCAATGACTGCTTCGCCCCTGTGTCGGACTTGCCATAATAATGCAGGCTGACGCCGTCGGCTTGCCTGATTCTGCTGGCGCTGCCCTTGAATCCGGCGGCGTAGACCAGTATCAGTTTTTTGCTCTCGACCGAGTTACCGGTGATGGCGCTGGTGTAGCTGTCCTGGTTTTCGATGAACAGGATGCCTTCGATGGCTTCAGGGATAAAGATGCTGACCATCACCGGCCGTACCTTGATGACCAAGTCCGGATAGAGTCCGCAGATCAGTTCTTCGCGGGCATCGAGAAATTTGGAATCACCCCAAAAACAACGGCTGCTCAGTTGCCGCAGGCTGAGCTTTTTTCGCAAGTAGTGGCTAAGTTGGACGAAGGCAGCAACCACTGCCTCGTCTTCTTTTTCGGGTACCACAATGCGATGGGCCGATAGTTTTTCCGGGTCGCCCGGAAAACGATGGCGATTTTTCTCCACGGCCTTTCGCCAGCGCTGAATGGGCGACAGTCCCCGTGGGCGTTGCAGCCAGTGGCGTAGGATGTCCTCGCCGCGGGCTTGCAGGGTGAGTCTTGCCTGCATATAGTCGGGAGAAAAGGGATCACGCCGCTTGTCGGGGGTGATGTGAATGACGGCATGGTCTTCTTGCAGGCTTTGAATCAGATCCCATAGGTGATCCGCTTCTGCGCCCTGACGAAATAGGGCGGGGAGGGTCTTTTTATTCAAAATTATTGCCACGGGCCGTTGGCGATCCGTGGCCGGCTGCGTGTTCAGGCGGTCGATGAATTGCGAGAGCAGGTCAACGATTTCGGCATTTTCACTCAGCCAGACGGGTATGTCTTTCATTCTGCCGCCAGTACCTCGTCCATGAAATCCAGCTCGGCCTGTTGGTAGACCGTGCGTTTGTGGTTGGCCCACAGTTGCTGGATTTTTTCCGTATTGCATTGCTTGCGGTCTACCAGTACCCGCGTGTGAAGCTGGCCACGGGGCTGTTCGCTGGGGCATTTGGCGAACACGAATTCGTTGCTGATCAAGTCCATGAATGGCCCGCACTTGCTGGTGGGCATAATAAAGATCAGTTGCAGGCCGAGGGCGCGGGTCAGGTAGTCGATGACTTCCCGCGAGCGGGTTTCGTCCATTTTCGAAAAGGCCTCGTCCACCAGCACCATGCGCAAATGGCTATTGCCCTCGGCGAATCGGAATGCGGAGGTGATGGCCGCCGAACGGATGATGTAGGCCGGGGTTTCCAATTGACCACCGCTACCAGTGCCGTATTCACTCAGGGCGATGGGTTCTTTGTCCGCCACTTCCTTGTAGATTTCATATTTGCGGTAATTGCGATAATCACCGATGCGATCCAGTTCCCGTAGTGCCCTGTGCTCGTCTTCGTCGAGCAGCATTTGCATCAGTTCCTCGCGAACCTTTTGTGATTTCGTCGATAGCGCCATTTTGAACAGGTCGACCTCGTCGCCAACGCCGGGTTGTTTAATAACCTCTTCGAAAAAACGGGCATAGTCACGAAATTCGGGAATCCAGTTGCTATCAAAGCGGAAACCCTCACGGTCGTCACCAAAGCGGTGATGCTGTAATTCCTTGTTGAGTTGTTCGATCTGCCGCTTGCCGTCGTTGATGGCTTGGTGAATGGTGTGGCAGAAATGGGTGACGAAGGCGTTGTTAAAACTCTCTTTGAGCTGCCGCAGGTTGTCGTATTTTTCCACCAGAATATTGTTTTTCAGGCGATTGAAAACCCGATCCAAATCTCGTTGCAGGCCGCAAATGGCACGGAACAGGGCGGCATCGTAGTTGCCATTGAAACTGTGATAGACGATGGCATCACCAGGCAGACAATGCTGGTTATGCTTCTGGATCGCCTCGTCCATCTTGCGTTCCAGGCTGTGCAGGTTGCGCTCGATTTCCTGGCGGTAATTGGCGGCGCTGGCAGCCGCCTCGGCCGTCATGGCATCGGCTTCCTTTTCCGCCGTGGCCAGCCGCGCATCGGCGTCGAGGCCGGGCCATTCGGTGGCGATGGCCAGCAGATTTTGTTCGCAGTCTTCCACTACCTGTTGGGTGGTTTCCTGCTCGTCGGCCAGGGCCTCGCAGCGTTTGCCGGTTTTGCGCATCTTTTCCTGCAACTCGCCCTTGCCTTCTTTCAGGCTGCCCTGTTGCTGCTGCAACTGCTGCTCCTGTTCGCGTAGCGCGGTCAGTTTGTCGTCCAGATCCTTGTG
>JALTPW010000659.1 GCA_026999335.1 Chromatiales bacterium | reverse complement strand
AGCTGTGGGCCATCGTCTATCGCCAGGTGCAGGCGCAGGGCATGAGCGTGTTGCTCAGTACCGCTTATCTCGATGAAGCCGAGCGTTGCGATGAAGTCTTGCTGTTGCACCAGGGCAAACTGTTAGGCCAGGGGCCGCCGGCCGATTTCAGTGCCGAGGTACAGGGCCGTACATTTCAGGTGAGTGCTGCGGATATCTCCCAGCGCCGCTTGCAGACCCGTCTCAGCCAGGCCCCGGGGGTACTCGATGCCTTGGTGGAGGGGGAGACGGTGAGGCTGGTCATGCAACAAACTGGCGAACCCACTGCGCCAGACCTGTTACCGGATCTTAACGACGTGTGTATCCGTTCCGTTGCGCCGCGCTTCGAAGATGCCTTCGTCGCCCGCCTCAAGATCCGCCACGCCGCCGCCGCGACACTCGGCGGTATGAACCTGCATATCGACGCCTCCGGTGATGAGGAGGTGATTCGGGTGCATGGGCTCGTGCGCCGTTTCGGTGATTTCATTGCCGTCAACGACGTTAGCTTCAGCGTGTGCCGTGGCGAGATCTTCGGTCTACTGGGCGCCAACGGCGCGGGAAAAACCACGACTTTCCGTATGCTCTGCGGCCTGCTGCCGGCCAGTGGCGGTGAGCTGTCAGTGGTCGGCCACGATCTGCACAGCGCACGCGCCGAGGCCCGCCGCCACATCGGTTACATGGCGCAGAAATTTTCCCTCTACGGTGATCTTTCGGTATTGCAGAATCTGCGTTTTTTCGCCAGCAGCTATGGCCTGCGCGGCCGAGTGCAGGATGAGCGCGTGCAGTGGGCGCTTGATACCTTTGAGCTGGCGGACTACCACGAGGCCAATGCCCGCGACTTGCCGTTAGGTTATAAACAGCGCCTGTCTTTCGCCGCTGCCCTCATGCATGAACCGGAGATCCTATTTCTCGACGAACCCACTTCCGGTGTCGACCCACTGGCGCGACGTGAATTCTGGGCGCGTACCAATGCCCTGGCCGAGGCCGGGGTGACGGTGCTGGTGACCACCCACTTCATGGAAGAGGCCAATTACTGCGACCGTCTGGTGATCATGGCCGAGGGCACGGTGCTGGCCGAGGGCACACCACGTGAAATGAAGGCCCGCGCGCGTAGCGCGGATCATCCCGACCCGACCATGGAAGATGCCTTTATCCAGCTTATCGAACAACGCGAACCGGGCGAAGGTAAAGGTAGAAAAAAAGATGAAAAAAAAAATGAAAAAAAAGATGGGAAAAAAGGTGAGGGGAAAGACAAGGAGGTGGTGGCATGAACATGCGTCTACGCCGCCTGTGGGGTATGATTCGCAAGGAGAGCCTACAGATCCTGCGTGATCCATCGAGCATCTCCATCGCCTTCATCATGCCAGTGATCTTGTTACTGCTGTTTGGCTACGGCGTATCGCTGGACGCCAAAAATATCCCTCTGGGCATCGTCGTTGAACAGCCGGATACTGCCACTCAATCCCTGGTGGGGGCCTTCGACCGCTCCGAGTTTTTCCATCCCCAGCGTTTTGCTGCCATACAGGAAGCCCAGCAGGCGCTGGCGGAGCGTCGTATCGACGGTATTCTTTGGTTGCGTAACGATTTTTCCAGCCGCCTGTTGAGTGGCAACGAGGCCCCCATTGGTGTTTTTGTCAATGGCGTGGACTCTAATCAGGCCAACATCACCAAGGGCTACATTCAGGGCACCTGGCAGGCCTGGTTACAGCATTTCGCCGCCGCACAGGGGCGGGCACTCGATCTGCCGGTGGTCATGGAACAGCGGATATGGTTCAACCCGGCTCTCTCCAGCCGCCTGTTTCTGGTACCGGGGCTGATCGCCATCATCATGACCATGATCGGTTCTCTGCTCACCGCCATGGTGGTGGCACGTGAATGGGAGCGTGGCACCATGGAGGCATTGATGGTGACGCCGTTACACATGGGGGAGATGCTGGTTGGTAAGTTGATCCCCTATTTTGCGTTAGGTATGGGCGGTATGTTGCTGAGTGTGGCCATGGCCTTGTATCTGTTTGACGTGCCGTTGCTCAGCCCCTTCTGGTTGCTGATGCTCTGTTCGGCGTTATTCATGCTGGTGTCGCTGGCCATCGGCCTGCTGATCTCCATCGTCACCCGCAACCAGTTCCTTGCCGGTCAAGTGGCGTTGGTGGTGAGTTTTCTGCCCAGTTTTCTGCTCTCGGGTTTTCTGTTCGACATCCATTCCATGCCCGAGTGGGTGCAAATCATTACCTATCTGGTACCGGCGCGTTATTTCGTCGCCATTCTGCAGACCCTGTTTCTGGCCGGGCCGGTGTGGCCGGTGGTGCTCGTCAATGCTGGGGCGATGTTGCTGATGCTGGTGATTCTCACCGTGCTGGTGGTAAAGAAATCGTACAAGAGACTGGACTGAGATGATGCCCGCACAGTTTCAAGTACCCTGTGTAGGAGCGGCTTCAGCCGCGAAAAATCTTATCTTGGGATCAATTGAAAGCTCGTCGCAAAGATACGCAAAGAAATAATATGGGTCACTATTCAGTTCGCTACAGGACATTAAATTCACCGAGAGGTGCCTATCCATATTGTGCGCCATGTACACGATGCCCTCTGGATATGGAAACTGCTCATGATGGGAAGACACGGGATCCTGACTCACTCATGCCTTTCCTTCTGGCTTTCATTTCATCACTGTATTTTCTGTGTTTTTCGTGATGAATAGTGATAAACATGGTTTAGGTTGCGGGGCTTTGCGACTTTGGTGGTTAACTATTTTCTGGGGACAGCAATTCCACCCGCAGCTCATGGTCGCGGCTGAAGCTGCTCCAGGGATAACAAGTTTTTCATTTTGGCAATCGGTGGTGATCTAGTATGAAACTTTTTCACATCCTCTCCCTCGCCCGCAAGGAATTTCTTGCCCTGATGCGTGACAAGCGCAGTCGCATCATCATTATCGTGCCGCCTATCATCCAACTGTTTATCTTCGGCTTTGCCGCCACCTATGATCTCAACGACGTACCGGTGGCGGTTTACAGCGAAGACAGCGGTGGAGCCTCACGCGAGCTGCTGGCGCGTATCGAGGGCTCGCCGCATTTTTCTATTCGCCACCGAATCAGTAGTGATGCCGAAATCGCACCGCTCATCGATGATCGCAAGGTGCTGCTGGTGATCCGTCTCGGTCAGCGCTTCAGCGCCGATTTGCAGCGTGGCGACCCGGCGCCACTGCAACTGATCATTGACGGCCGAAATTCCAACACCGCCATGACCGCCCTCAATTACCTGCGCGATGTGGTGTTGGATTTTAACCGTGAGTGGCAGCACGGGCACGGCCAGACCGGCCCGCCGGTCAGACTGGAAATGCGTGCCTGGTATAACGAAAATCTGCAATCACGTTGGTTCATCGTGCCCGGCATCG
>JALTPW010000658.1 GCA_026999335.1 Chromatiales bacterium | reverse complement strand
TAAACACTAAGCATTCAACATTGAGCCTCAAAGGCCTTCCGCCTTCGGCGCCCGTGCCTCGTACAGTACCGCATGCACCTGTTCGGTAATGGGCATCTCGATGCCCTGACTCAAAGCCAGTCAGCTGTTACGCATTCCCATGCAGCCGGGCAATCGCAGTCTGAACCTGTCCAACGCCGTGGCGATCATCACCTTCGAGGCATGGCGGCAGGCCGGCTTCGCCGGCAGTGTTGAATGCTTAGTGTTTAATGGGCACTTTCTTCCAATTCAACATTAAACACTAAGCATTCAACATTGAGCCTCAAAGGCCTTCCGCCTTCTGCTCCCGCGTCAGCAGGGCATGCACCGCCGCCTTCGGCGCCCGTGCCTCGTACAGTACCGCGTACACCTGTTCGGTAATGGGCATCTCGACGCCCTGACTCAAAGCCAGATCGTGCACCTCACGCGCGGTCTGCACGCCTTCCACCACCTGATCGATATCGGCCAGTGCAGCCTCCAGGGTGTTGCCGCGACCCAACGCCAGACCCAGGCGGCGGTTGCGCGACTGGTCGTCGGTACAGGTCAACACCAGATCACCCAGCCCGGCCAGACCCATAAAGGTCTCGTGCCGACCACCGAGGGCATTACCAAGGCGCATGATTTCGGCCAGGCCGCGTGTGATCAGGGCGCTGCGGGCATTAGCGCCGAAACCCAGACCGTCGGAAATACCGGCGGCGATAGCAAGTACGTTTTTCACCGCACCACCTACTTCCACTCCGGCGACGTCTGGACTGGTGTAGGCTCGAAAGGTGTCACTTCGTAACCGTTCGGCGACGAAACAAGCGTAATTCTCATCTTTCGAAGCTACAGTCAGCGCCGTCGGCAGACCAACGGCCACCTCGCGAGCGAAGGTGGGGCCGGACACCACAGCCATGGTCTGCGCCTCGCCCAGCACCTCTTCCACCACCCGGTGCAGCAGCTTACCGGAACCGGATTCCAGCCCCTTGGTGGCCCACATCAGGCGGACATCGCTCCGCAGGTGTGGCTGTATGGCGTTGAGAGTGGCGCGGAAGGCATGGCTGGGCACGACCACGAGGATGTCACGCACGCCCCGCACGGCGCAGGCCAGATCACCACTGAGTTGCAGACTGTCCGGCAGCGGCACGCCCGGCAGGTAGCGTGTGTTGACACGCTCCTCTTGCAGACTGGCCATGTGCCGGGGGTCGTGCCCCCAAAGAGTGGCCGGATCCCCGCCGCGGGCCAGTTGAATGGCCAGGGCGGTGCCCCAAGAGCCGGCGCCGAGTACGGTAACAGGTGTCACGTTAGCTCTCGACTAATGAACAGCTGTTTCGCCGTTACCCTGGGCCTGTTGTGTCTGCTGGCGCTGCAAATGCTCGCTGTACATGGCATCGAAATTCACCGGACCCAACAGCATCTGCGGGAAACCACCCTTGGCGACCAGATCGGAAATGGCTTCGCGCGCATAGGGGAAAAGGATGTTGGGGCAGTAGCTACCCAGCATATGGGCACGCTCTTCGGTGCCGAAGCCGGTCACGGTGAACACACCGGCCTGCTGCACTTCGACCAGGTAAGCGGTCTTTTCACCCAGCTTCGCGGTGACCGTGACGGTCAGCACCACGTCGTGGACATTTTCGTCCAGGGCCTTACCCGCTGACTGCAGTTCGACGTTGACCGAAGGCTCCCATTTTTCGGTGAAAATGGCCGGAGAATTAGGGGTTTCAAAGGAAATGTCTTTGAGATATATCTTTTGCAGGGCGAACTGCTGTTGCGACTGGTCGCCCGGTGCGATGGCTTCTTGCTCTGGTTCTGACATTGCGAAATTCCGTGTGCGGGGCCCGCGCGGGCCGTTTCAGACGTGCGGGAAGTCTACTGGCTCACCAGCGAAATTGAAACCGGCAAATCCAGCACTGTTCACCTGTCCCACCCACACCTCAGAGGTATTGGCGTGCCCAGGCCAGCAGATTGCCCAAATCCATAGCGCCGGACATGCGCGCCGCCTCCTGGCTGTTCTTGTAAAGAATAAGGGTGGGAATACTGCGAATACCCAGCTGGGAAGAAAGCGACTGCTCTTTTTCGCTGTTGATTTTAATCAGGCGCACCTGTGGCTCGAGCTGCCGCGCAGCTTGCGCAAACACTGGCGCCATCATCTTACATGGCCCGCACCAGGCCGCCCAAAAATCCACTAGCAGAGGCAGTTCACCCTTGCCCAGATGTCGCTGGAAACGAGCCGCATCCAAGGCCAGTGGCTCACCGGTGAAGAGGGGCTTGTGGCAGGCACCGCAGTTGGGATCGGCGCTCAGCTTCGCCTGCGGCACGCGGTTGATGCCGTCACAATGGGGACACACAATATGCAGGGAATCGGCCATGGATTTTCTCCGGGTTGCGAATGGGGTTACGTCGAGCCTGCCATCACCTCTATCCAGTTCCAGTGTACTAATCACCGCTCTCAGGGCCGCAAACGCCGACCCTGAACGCGTCACTCACGATTGACCATGACCCAATAACTCATCCAGCTTGCCCTGTGCATCCAAGGCATGAATGCCATCGCAGTCGCCGATGTGTTTGTCATCGACAAAAATCTGCGGCACGGAATCCGCGCCAGCTTTCTGCGTCATTTCCTCGCGTAGCTCGGGCTTGCCACCTACGTCTATTTCAATATAGGCAACGCCTTTGTCTTTCAAGAGCTGGATGGCGCGTACGCAAAAAGGACAGTGTGCAGCGGTATAAATGGTGATCTCCGGACTGTGGCCGGTTTCCACCATCCGCGCTGTCTCTTCTGGTGGCGCTTGTTCATCGGCTGGTGCATCCTGACCGATGGCCTTGGTTTCTTCCTGCTCCTTAGCCTTTTTCTTGGCTTTGGTCTTGGTCCTGGTCTTTTTCTTGTCCGCCTCCTCGTCCGCCTCCTTGTCCGTAGGCTCGTCAGTGGTCGGCTTCGGCGGCTTCCCTTTCTCCGTGGTCAACGGCATGTTAGCGTTCTGCCAGGCCATAACGCCGCCGGCGAGGTTATGAACCTGCTCAAAACCCACCTTTCTCAGGGTGCCTGCAGCCTGCGCAGAGCGGGCGCCACTGCGGCATACGATCACGACAGAGGCGTGTTTGTACGCCGCCAGCTTCGACAACTGGTCGGATAACGTGCTCAACGGAATGTGCATGGAATTGATGATATGACCGTCCCGGTATTCCTTGTCCGTACGCACATCCAGCACCAGGGCATTCTGGTGATTGATCAGCTGCAGCAACTCCATGGGACTCACGGGCCGGGAGGCACCGGGACCGACATAGGAACGAACCAGCATAAAGAGGATGATAATCAGGGCCAGAAGCAGGGGCCAGTTGGTGACGAAGAAAGCGCTGAGTTGCTGCATAATATTTTTGGAATCGCTTGTGTGGAAGGTGGGCGGACGAT
>JALTPW010000657.1 GCA_026999335.1 Chromatiales bacterium | reverse complement strand
CTGGAAGGCGCTGCCGGGTTCGTCGTGCCACTGTTTGTCTTCCAGAAACTCCTGACCCATGAAGATATGGGGAATGCCCGGGGCGGTGAGCGTCAGGGCCAGGGTGACACGGGAGCGGCTGCGGGCCTACCAGGAACGGCTGTCGCTGCCGTCGGCCAGCGCATCGCCCGCCTGGCCGACGGCAGCGGTAGACGATGTCGTGATTCTCGCTACACTGCACGGCGCGCCAGTTGTCCGTCAGCTTGGGGCTGCCCAGCTTGCGGGCGATACGGTCCATGTCGACAAAGGCGCTACTACCCGCCGCTGCCTCGCGAATGGCGTCACGCAACGCCTCGCGCAGGCCGTCGTTCTGGATGGCGTCGAAACCACTGCCACCAGCCGCTGTGCATCGGACGATCGGCTCTTCCACCGGCCAGTGCTCGGCGATGTGGATGGCTTGCGGTTTGACGTAGTGACAGGTGTCGGTGACGTACTGGCAGAACAAACGGCCATGTTCGCCGCCCTCGTTGTAAATAACGCTGACCTCATCGTAGCGGAAACCGTCTACATGGTATTCGTCGAGGTAGAAGAGGGCATTGTCGATGAGGAAGCGTTTTACCTCATCCTTCCAATAGGCAAACACCAGGCCGCCGGCCCAGCCGCGGTCGGTGAAATAGAGGCTGTCGTTCTGGTTGCCCCGGGGTTGGCCGTCGAAGAAATACAGCCCCTGATCGGTAAAACTGCCGCCGGCATGGTTATACATCACATCCAGGATCACAGCGATGCCGTGCAGATGACAGAGATCCACCAGCAGTCGTAACTGATTGGCGGTGCCCTCGATATTCTGGCGAGTGTAGATTGAGCGACCGCACTATCGAAATTGACAAACGACTCGCGCGACTTGAAGCCATAGTAAAAATTGTCCAAAAACAACTGACTATAAACAGATTGAAATAAATCACTTTAATGCAGCAGGCATAATAATCACTACCCAAACGCTCGTATAGCAGCTCATCGGTCAGTCACCACATCGGCCACATGCTTCCTAATTGATACTTGAATGGTATTGACAGGATAGGACAACCGTATTAATTTGTCTGAAATATAGGACGGTTGACCTATATTGGTTGTGCATGTATCTATTTCGAAGCGGACAAAAACCTGGAGAGAATCAATGAGCACGGATCTGTTTTCCCCCATCACTATGGGGGACATAAAACTGGCCAACCGTATGGTGATGGCGCCACTGACACGTAACCGAGCTGATGGGCACAATGCGCCACACGAGATAAACGTGACTTACTATCAGCAGCGAGCGACAGCGGGTTTAATTATCACAGAGGCTTCTCAGGTGTCGGCAGAGGGCGTTGGTTATCCCGGTACGCCGGGGATTTACAGTGATAAACAAGTCATCGGCTGGAAAAAGGTTATAGACGCAGTTCATGCCAAAGGAGGACGTATATTCATTCAGCTTTGGTATTGTGGACGGATTTCACACCCCGACTTATTGCCAGAGAACCAAACACCCGTCGCGCCATCAGCAATTCAGCCCGAAGGTGAAGCAGTAACCCTTGACGGTATGAAAGCTTATGTAATGCCACGGGCACTGAAAATAAATGAAATTGCCGACATTGTCGCCCAATACAAACATGCTGCCGAAATGGCAAAACAAGCAGGTTTTGATGGTATCGAAGTACATGCTGCGAACGGATATTTAATCGACCAGTTTTTGCGCGATGGCTCAAATCAACGGTCGGATCAGTACGGTGGTAGTGTTGAAAATCGTATGCATTTTTTGAGTGATGTACTAGATGCAGTGATTGAAGTATGGCCAAGTAATCGGGTAGGGGTACGGCTCTCACCGGAAAACAGTTTTAATGCAATGTCAGATAGTAACCCTCGTGAACACTTCAGCTATTTTGTTTCACAGCTGAATGCACGAAATCTCGCTTATTTGCACGTATTAGAAGGCGATATGATGAGCAAATCAGCCAGTATTGATTATCGTGCCCTACGCAACCATTATAATGGGCTGTACATGGCAAATAATGGATATGATAAAGCACGTGCTGATAAATCAATACACAACGGGGATAGTGATCTGGTCGCATTCGGCATTCCATTTCTGGCCAATCCTGACTTAGTCGCTCGATACCAACAGAATCTGGTTTTAAATGATGCTGATTCGAGCACCTTTTACGGTGGCACAGAGCAGGGATATACCGATTATCCATTTTTTGAACAAGCGACGACTGCAGAGCCCGCTTAGGAAAAAAGCAAGGTAACGCGGTATGGGTACAAAAGGTGAAAAATTAAGACAACGGATTGTCGCCGCTGCGGATGAGCTCTTTTATCGGCAAGGATATGAGAACACCTCATTCAGTGATATAGCAGATGCTGTGGGAATATCACGCGGTAATTTTTATTATCATTTTAAAAGTAAAGATGAAATATTGAATGCTGTCATCAATACCCGTGTTTCCGGCATTGATAAAATGCTAAATGAATGGAATAAAGAATTCACTGACCCAAGGCAACGTCTTTATCATTACATTGATATGCCGTTGCGGAATCAGGAAAAAATTAGTTTACATGGTTGCCCCGTTGGCAGCTTATGTACGGAGCTGGCCAAAGCCAGCCATTCAATGCTAGACGATGCGAACAACATGTTTATTGTGTTTCGTACATGGTTAGTTGCCCAGCTTGAACTCCTTGGCATTGATAACAATGCTGAGCAAGTTGCCATGCACTTGCTGGCCAGAGGTCAAGGTATTGCCTCGGTAGCAAACGCCTTCGAAGATAAGGAGTTTTTACAACAAGAAGTAAAACAATTAAAAAGATGGCTTGATGATGAAATTTTTGATTCAAGTCATTAGCTATAAAAACTCGGCCGCAAGCAACCGAGTTTTAAGGACTCAAAATCTCCATCGCTCTGCGATGAAACCTTGGAAACATTTAGAAACTCCGTGCTTTTATACATACCATAAGAGATGTCCCCCAAGATTTTCGCTAGCGGTTAAGAAATTAACGTGTGGGCACAAAAGACGTGCCCACCCTGCCTGTATGGTATAGCTGTCTTGGTTTTCGATGAACAGGATGCCTTCGATGGTTTCAGGAGTCTAAAGGGTAGTGTCCCAATGTCATTAAGTTAACAAAATTATGACTGTTTTGTCGGTTGGTGGTGAGCTTGCTAACCCCCAACGAAACCAATAATGTTGGGACTCCTGCGTCACCATCAACCGACAATAAGTAGGGTGTCAGACTTAACTTAATAACATTGCTAGCGCCCCCTTTTTTTCTCCTTTTTCTAATGGTTTAATTTCTTCGTTTATATATCACATGTTGCTCTAACGCCTAGAATGTCGCAAATCAGCCGCGCCGCTTTTTGGCGTCGACTGAATTTGCCTTGTTAGCTGATTTATCTACAA
>JALTPW010000656.1 GCA_026999335.1 Chromatiales bacterium | reverse complement strand
TCGCTGTCACTCGGCAGCAGAGTTCCCGGCGAGGTTTTGTATTTGAACAAGGCCAGACTGAAGTCACGCGGCTGGGGATACATGCGTTTCGAGGCGGTTCCATCGTTGATTCCGTGCTCTCCGTGACAGACAGCACAGCGCTGCTGGTAGAGGGCCATACCCATCAAGGAAGGGTTCTTGTTACCCGCCTCGGCCCTATGGGACTGTGGCGTCAGGCCCGCCGAGTCGGTGAGAAAGGTAATGATCTGCCAGACCTTGCTTTCATCCAGTCTTTTGTGCGCGACGGGTATGGCCGGGGCCAGTGTTTCAGAGGTCTCTTCCTGCGCCGAAGCACCAATATCGATACGCCACAAGGCGAAGGCCGCCTGCAGCGGATTCGGTGTGCCGGATTCACCGGCGACAGCGGCCGAGGTTGCGCCATTCAACCAGTCACCGTGACAGGCGAAGCAACCATGGTAGTAACGTGCACGCCCCGCCTCGACGATTTTGTTGTAGAGAATCCAGCCCTTCATCCGATCCTCGTTCATCAGGGCTAACGCCTCGTTACGCAGGGGATTGTCCGCTGGCGAAAGACTGAACGAACGGCCAAGGATGTTCAAGGCGCCGGATGAGGCGGGATAGACCTGGCTCATCGCCACCTCAGGCACCACCACGGAAGGCTCTGCCAATTTGTAGCTGGCGTAACCGGCCAGTGCCGAAATTACGATCAAAATGGCCCAACGAGGGGCAGCCGGGATCTTCAGCCCTGTCATATGCTTGTTTGCTCCACTTGCTTGCGGCACTTGTGCGCCACAAAAATTATTCCAATGTTTCGCTGAGGCATGGGCGGTATTCCACTGTGTGGCAGCCAACTATACCCGCCCCGGTTAAACTGCGACTTAACCGGGCATTTTAGCAGCACCCTTGCTTCAGCCGAAGTGGAGAATTCCAGAAATCTGCCGAATTTGGATCAGCCTAGCGGGTATGCTGGAAGAGTCGGTCAAAATTCATCCGAATCTGAGACGAATAGTGGGATTATTCAACGGAAAACTGACTGGATTTTGGCCATACCCCCGTATCTGCAAGCGATTATTCCCCGATTCGACAGGCGCCCGGGGCTTGCAAGCCGCATAAACACGCTGTTCAATAACCGTCTTATCAAACGGCAAACCGGAGACCACAAGAAACCCCATGAAAAAAACACTGCCCATCCTCTCACTGTGTCTCACCGCCTGCCTGCCACTCAACACCCGTGCTTACGACGTGGTGCCTGTCGACAATGGCGGGCGCATCAGCGGAAAGGTCATTTTTCAGGGTGCAGATCCTGCTCCCAGGCAGTATATCGTCGCCAAGGATGCCGATACCTGCGGCACCGGCACGCGCAGTATCGACTTCGTGCGTATCAACGACGGTATGCTCATGGATGCCGTGGTCTATCTGTATAGGATCAAATCCGGCAAGGATTTCCCCGCTGGCATCGACAACGCCGAACTCAATCAGGAGAAATGCGCCTTCAAGCCCTTTCTCGGCGTGATGAAAGACGGCGGCCAGCTCACGGTAAAAAATTCCGATCCGGTACTACACAATATCCATACCTACGAAATCATCGGCCGGGCCAAAAAAACCGTGTTCAACATCAGCCAACCGGGGGATCTGAAGACCCTCCACAAACAGGTCAGCCTGAAGCGTGGCACCGCCATGAAGGTCGAGTGCGACGCCCATGACTTCATGCACAGTTTCACCTTTGTCGCCAAAAACCCCTACTTCGCCGTCGTCGGCGAAGACGGCGGTTTCAGCATCGACAACATCCCTCCCGGCCGCTACAAGATCCGCGCATGGCATGGAACGTTGGGCGAGAAAAAAGGCACAGTGACGGTCAAGACCGGCGGCACGGCCCATGTCGATTTTGTCTTCAAAACAAAATGAAGCACGGATACTCACTGTAGGGACGGCTTTAGCCACTCCTACAAAATGACTTATCGCTCGTTATCGCGTTCTGAGGTGTAGCGCAAAATAGTGGATCATTCCACCAATCCCGGCGTGATGCTGGGTGCCACAGGATGTGTGACAGCACAAAGCCGTGTTCAAAATGGCAAAAAATCTACTCGGGAGGCATACCATGTCAATTTCCTCTCAAAACGTGTCAAGCTCTTTCCTGGATTTTTTTGACGTCGATTTTCGCATCAGTAGATTGTACGATTATCGGGCATTTCAAGGCGAGAATGAAGGCTGTGCAACCCTTATGAACGAAAACCGGATTTACACGCATTGGATAATATAGCCAGCAAAGAGGTGTGTGTATATCCAAGAAGATGAATGAAGAACTAAGGTAACTACTCAGCCCGAAATTCAGACAAGCCATTGAATAACCGTCTGATTTTGGTATAAGCTTTGTTGCTATGCAAACATCTCTCGACAAAAAAGCCCTCAGCGCATTAGAAAAAGATGACTTGATTGCACTGCTGATGCAGCAAAACGAAATCCTCATGGTGCAGTGTGCTCGTATCGCTGGTCTGGAAAAGGAGGTCGAGGCATTAAAGGGCAAACTGGCCAAGAACAGCCGTAATAGCAGCAAGCCGCCCTCCAGTGACGGTTATGACAAACCCAAGCCAAAAAGCCAGCGCAAGAAAAGCGGGCGTTCGAATGGCGGGCAACCCGGTCATAAAGGCAGCACTTTAAAGCAGGTGGAACACCCGGATAATATCCGGGATCACGAAGTATCACACTGTACGCACTGCCATGCAGACTTATCGAATCAAGCGACGACTGAGCATGAGGCGCGACAGGTCTTTGATCTTCCGGAAATCAACGTTGCCGTCACCGAGCATCGCGCACAGATCAAAATTTGTCCCTGCTGCAATGCTCGTGTTAACGCTGAGTTTCCGGCGGGTGTGACACAAGCTGTGCAATACGGTAAACGAGTGCACACGACAGCGGCCTATCTCAGTCAATATCAACGGCTGCCTTACTAAGCGATTGCAAGAATTGTTTCACGACCTGTTTCAACTCAAACTGAGCCAAGGCACGCTCAACAACATTCTGAACAGAGGCCATCGGCATCTTGAGCGGTTTGAAAACGCCGTCAAGACTTGTATTGAGAGAAAGTGACGTCGTCCACTTTGATGAAAGCGGAATACGCTTAAAGAAGAATTTGAAGGTGCTCCCCTGGTTATTTCGCCGACCAAAAAAGCAAGGTGCTTAGCGTGGGTGGGCTGAGTAGTTACCCAAAAAGAATCGTGCCATTTTTATCCTATTTCACCTTCGCAAGGTGGCGTAGACAATAAAAAAGGTCATCAGCACCTGACGCATCTTGACATGCGGACAGGGATTCCTTTGATGAGCCGTGTTGAAACTGAATCCATTGCTGAGATTAAACGGTTAAAAGAAGGATTACGCCATGCAGAGATTGACTGCATGGCCATCAAATCAGCCATCCATGTTGTTG
>JALTPW010000655.1 GCA_026999335.1 Chromatiales bacterium | reverse complement strand
AAGAGAAGCAAGCACTCTGTGAGTTTGGCTATCGCGCTGTAGCTGCTTGATCTCACTGGCATTCAAACGGGCGTTGAGTGATTCACCCGCCTGGTCATTTTTTATGGATAGATCCTGATAGTCATAGCTAATTGAAGCAAACGTTCCCCAAAGGTTGTCAATGGAAAGGCCAACGGCCGCATCCAGTCTGGCATCCGTCTTTTTACGATCTCTTCCCGTCAGATAGGGATCCTGCCAAACTTCACCGCTGGTTCCCAGAAACAATGGCAGAGACAGGGTCAGGCGCGTCTCGTCGGCAAACAGATAGCGAACACCAATGCCACCCCCATCAAGCAAGCCGCCATCGGCATAGATCGTGACATTGTTTTCGAAGGTATAGCCCAATTGAACTTCTGGAAATAGAAAATCATAATTGTAGCGGGCAGGCTTTTCTTCCAATGACTCGATGCGTTTTTTTCCGCCATAAGCATCAAGCTGTCCTTCTCCACTGACACCTCCCACGATTAATCCTACCGCTGCACTCCAGCCATTTCCTTCAGTTCCAGCTAGCGCATTACTGCCAAGCCAGAAAAGTCCCAGCACCAGCAGCGCCCTTATAAATAATGATTTCATGATCAATATCCCAAGAAAAATTGATCGCCTTGTGACGATGATCACTACTTTATTCTTGGCGGTATTAATAAAATATTAAGAGGTCTCCACGACACCGAAAAGTGGCTCCGAAATGACGGGCACTGCCAAGCAACTATTTTTACAACGACTTACCGATGTACTTGTCTGGCCGAAGACAAATCATTAGCCCTGTAGGGTGGGCAGGTTTTTCATGCCCACGCGGTTGACGCATATTCCACGTGGGCATGAGAAACCTGCCCAGCAAATTTTTTTTGGACAACCGTCAGGATTTGACCCGGCATCCAGCAAGCCGTTGAAGACACTGGATTCCGGCCTGCGCCGGAATGACGGAGAGATGTGATCGATATTCATATCCTCGACTTACCGGTGTACTTGTCCGGCCGAAGACAAATCATTAGTATCGGCCGCGCAGCAACAGGAGCTGCTACCCGGTCAATCAACGGACACAAAGACGTATGCCAGCATCGCTACCCATTCTACCCACCGACATCAGCGGCTGCGTCGCCCGCGCCCTCGCCGAGGACATGGGCTCCGGCGACATCACCGCCACACTGATTCCCGCCGGGGCCAGCGCACACGCACAGGTGATCGTCCGCGAGACCGCGGTGCTCTGTGGCACAAGCTGGTTCGACGAAGTGTTCCGCCAGCTCGACCGCCGCGTGCAGGTGGTCTGGCTGGCCCGTGACGGCGAGCGCCTGCGCCCGAATCAAACCCTGTGCCAACTACGCGGCCCGACGCGCAGCCTACTCAGCGGTGAACGCACCGCGCTCAATTTTCTACAGACCCTGAGCGCCACTGCCACCCAGACCCGCCGCTATGTCGACGCCATCGTCGGCACCAACGCGCGCTTGCTCGACACCCGCAAGACCCTGCCCGGTCTGCGCACGGCACAAAAATACGCCACCGCCTGCGGCGGCGCACAGAACCATCGCATGGGCCTGTTCGATGCCTTCCTGATCAAGGAAAACCACATCCTCGCCGCTGGCGGCATCGCACAGGCCGTGAGCCGGGCACGGGAAATCGCTCCCGGCAAGCCAGTGGAAGTGGAAGTGGAAAACCTCAACGAACTGCGCCAGGCCCTGGACACCGGCGCCGATACCGTAATGCTCGACAACATGGATCTCGCCACGCTGCACAAGGCCGTGCTGCTCACCGCCGGGCGCAGCAGGTTGGAGGCTTCCGGTAACGTCAATCTCGACACCCTCCACGCCATTGCCAAAACCGGCGTCGACTATATCTCCGTCGGCGCCATCACCAAGGACGTACAGGCCGTGGATCTGTCCATGCGCCTGCGGGGTTAGGAAAAACGGCCTGATCCTGCGGGTTGCCCCCCGATAGCCGCAAATCCCCTGCCTGTGCTAAAGTACCGGGCAAATTTTCAAGGGGACAATTCCAATGAAACGTATTTCCGCTCTGGCGCTCAGCGCCGCCCTGCTCGCCCTGACCGCCTGCTCCGATTCTGACGACGCCAAACCAGCGGCCGAGGCCCCAACCGCCGCACCGACCCAACAGACGCCGGCGCAAACAACGCCTCAGCAATCTGCCACAATGGCAGGCCAACCACTGAGCCCCGCCCAACAGCAGGCGCTGGCCGAAGCCGCGACCATGCCCAAGCAAGGCACCGTGCTGGAACTGTTGCATGCCTCCGGCTACACCTACATGAAGGTCGATGTCGGCAGCGACAAGCCACTGTGGATCGCCGTCACCATGATGCGTGCACAACCCGACGACACAGTGCAATGGGGCGACGCCGCCGTCATGCACAACTACACCAGCAAGGCTCTGCACCGTACCTTCGATATGATCCTCTTCGCCTCCAGCGCCTCCATCGTCAAGTAAACGAAACAACGGAACCCGCAGGGGGAATGGGCGAATGCCCATTCCCCTTTTTTCTGTCATCGCTTTCCACGCCTCCCGGCGAAGACGCAGCCCGTACCCGCTACCTCGCGACTCCTTCCCACGCCCTATATTTCTCGCTAGTCTATAGCCTGCCGTGAATCAGGAAAGGCGGAATTTGTCACGTTGACAAAAGCGCCTCACCATGATCAGTATTGGCAAACGGGAGGAAAGAGAGGATGGCCGACAATAATGCAGAGAAAAAAAGCGACGACAACGGCGGGGACAGCTACATCCAATACGACGCCAAGGATATTCAATACTTTGGCGCACAGGGAGTTATCGAAAGGGAACTCGAATACATCCGCCGGCGCCGCGGTTTGCCAGAACAAGAAACTGGCGGTAACGACAAGCTTGAACTCACCGGCCTCGCCCTCTCCGGTGGCGGCATCCGCTCCGCGAGTTTTTCACTGGGCGTGATGCAGGCCCTGGCCCACAACGGCTGGCTGAAAAACTTCGACTATCTCTCCACCGTCTCCGGCGGCGGCTATATCGGCGCCTCCGTCAGTTGGCTGTTGTCACAGGAACACGACCCAGACACCACCGGCATCAAACGCTTCGGCCTCGACCGCCGGACCTTCCCCTACGGGACCTACCCCATGAGCGGCTCGAACCCCGAGCTGCACCTCAAGACCAACACGGACGACACTCAAGCAACAAGCCCGGACGCAGCACCCGGCCTCGACCAGATCTACAAAGGCAAGCTGTTGCGCTACCTGCGCCAGGGGGCCAAGTACCTCACTCCCGGTGATGGCATCAATGCCCTGTCACTAGTGGCGGTCATCCTGCGCGGCGCATTGGTGAGCCTGAGTGTCTATTTCGGTTTGTTGCTGGCCCTGTTTTTCACCACGGCCTATCCGCTGCTGGAGTATACGCCGGCCGATCTCGGCCTACCCTTCAAAAC
>JALTPW010000654.1 GCA_026999335.1 Chromatiales bacterium | reverse complement strand
CGCAAACTTGCCCACTCCATCATGAATGAGCCCCAGCGTGCAGAGTTCGATCGTACGCAGGAATGCAATTTCGCCATCGCCTTGCTGGATACCGGACGTTTCCGCGCCAATGTCTTCCAGCAGAAGAACCATGCCGGTATCGTCCTGCGCCGCATCAAGACCGAGATTCCAACCTTTGCCGAACTCGGTATTCCTCAAGTGTTGGAAAGCCTGGCCATGGCCAAGCGCGGTATGGTGATCATCGTCGGTGCTACCGGCACTGGTAAGTCCAGTACCCTGGCGTCGATGATCGGGCACCGCAACCGCAACAGTCATGGTCACATCATCACCGTCGAAGACCCCATCGAATACGTGCACGAGCACAATGGTTGCATCATTACCCAACGGGAAGTCGGCGTCGATACGGCAAGCTTCGAAGCGGCCCTGCGCAATACCCTGCGTCAGGCGCCGGACGTCATTCTCATCGGTGAAGTGCGCACCCGCGAGACCATGGAGCATGCCATCGCCTTTGCCGAGACCGGCCACCTTTGCGTCACCACCCTGCATGCCAATAATGCCAACCAGGCCCTGGATCGCATTCTCAGCTTTTTCCCCAAGGATCGGCGCGAGCAGATTTTGCTGGATCTCTCACTCAACCTGCGCGCCATCGTCGCCCAGCAGCTCATTCCCACACCCGACCAGCAGGGCCGCTGTGTCGCCGTCGAAATATTGATGAATACACCACTGGTGGCACAGATGGTTCGCGACGGCAACGTAGCCACCCTGAAGGATGTCATGAGCAAGTCCAATCAGCAGGGTATGAACACCTTCGACCAGGCCCTGTACGAACTTTACAAGGCGCGCCAGATCACCTACGAAGCGGCCCTGCATCATGCCGACTCGGCCAACGAGCTGCGCCTGATGATCAAGCTGGGACAAAAAGCCGGACTGAAGAAAATGGAACAGTCGCTAAGTGGCGTTACGCTGGTAAATATTGATAAGTTGTGAGCTTTTTCTCTGCTGGCACTCTATTCAAGGAGATGATGTAATGTTTGGTTTTCAGTCTGTTTGCAGGGCTTTCACTGCGGTTCTTTTACTCACGGCCGTGCTGCCTTTGCTGGCGGCCGGTCTGCGCACAGAAGCCTTGGTTACGGTCTATTCAGACGGCAAGGCCGTAGTGACCTATGAGGCCATCGATGCCGGCCGTGCCGATGGTAACTGCTATGTTTTTCATATCAGAAAAGGTGTACGGGACGTGGAGGTGCGGGTGTGTGGTACCTACACCGTAGAGCAAATCCGCTGAACGCCTGTTCGCGGCAAGCGGTGAGGAATTGATCCCTTAGAGATTAAAGTAACAGAGTAGAATTACGGAACAGTCACCCCACCATCAGATAATCCTGCCCCCGCCGGTAGCCCATCGCCTCCAGCGTTGAGGCAATATCCTCGCGCGCGCCATGATTGGCGACATAGGACAGCACAAAGGGCCGTGCATCACGCGCCAACCACGCGGGCGCGACCACCGGTACCCCACACAAACGATTACCGATCTTGCGTGGGTCGATGTCCACCCAGGCCTGCGGTGTAAAACCACGTTCGATGAGTAGATTACAGCGCCGGCGGGTCTTGCGACCAGCCCCCCAGAAGACCAGGGGCCGATCCTGCAGGCGGGGATCGCGGGCCAGATAGGCGGCACGCAGGTAGTCGAAGGCCGCACGCGAACAACGCGGATCGATGCACGACAGACGACCTTCGCTCTCGCGCCAGTCCAGCAACACCCGAGGCAGCTTGGCCATTTTCACCCCGCGCCGGATCAGGCGCAGCCAAAGGTCATAGTCTTCGGGAAAATGACCCACGCGGTAACCCCCGGCATCCTGCACCACCGCACGGCGAAACATCACCGAGGGATGGGCGAAGGGGGATTCGACGTAGATTTCATCGCCGATGGTGGCGGGATCACAGCAGGCATTCTGCCAGCGGATATATTCGCGGAAACCAGCCTGGATACCCTCGTCGGGAAACAGCCGCACCTGACAGGCCAGCAGGCCGAGAGCCGGGTCGGCGGCCAGGCCCGCCACCTGTGCAGCAAGACGCTGCGGGTACATGCGGTCGTCGGCGTCCATGCGTGCGATGAGTGGCGCACGGGCCTCAGTCAGGCCACGATTGAGAGCCACCACCAGACCCAGCGGCGGTTGACGAACAAGGCGGATACGGGCATCGCGTCGTGCACGCTGAGCAACAAGGACGGCGGAGGTGTCCCGCGATCCGTCGTCGATGACCAGCAGTTCGTAATCGGAGAAGGTCTGTGCCGCAATGGAGTCGAGGCACTCATCGAGGGTTTCCCACGCATCGCGAACCGGCAGGACGATGCTGACCTGGGGTGATGCATGGGCCGTCATGTTATTCGTCCCGTTTAAGGTTAAAACCACCGCCTTTAGGCGGTCAGATTTATCCGTGCCGCTTGTTGTATAGGTTGTTGAAGGTGTGTGTGAAGGCAAACAAGTTATTTCAGTCGTCTTTGTAGGATGCTGGTGAACGGTAGCGAACCGCATCGTTGGCGTTATCATGTTCTGGGCGCGGGTGATTGTGTCACCGCTGTTGATCGATGCGGTACGTGGAACTCACCACATCCGGATTGCCAAGAATCATGGTAGGGGCTGGGTTTAAAAAACGGATCGACCCGTATCCGGACTTTCCAGTCCAACAAGACTAACCCACCCGCTTTAGCGGGTGGTTGTTGAATTCACCACAGTAAGAGATTAAGAGGAATGCAAATTGTCCGTCATTCCGGGCAAAACGCGACGTAGACCCGAAATCCCGTACTCGTCCCCCCTTTCGAGGAGGTCTTTAGGTTTTCCCCATGGCCACCTGATGAACATTTCCAGCCGGGAACAATCAACCCTCGAGCAGGTCGGCGACCTTTTGCAGCTTGGCCCGCACCTCGCTGGCCAAAGGCACCACATCGTCGCGATTCACCAGGCCCAGCACGGCATTGGGATCCATAAACAGCACGCTGCTGCTGCCATCATCCTCCTCGCGCACCAGCACGTTGCAGGGCAGTAGCAAGCCAATGTCGGGCTCGGCCTCGATGGCCTGATTGGCCAGCACCGGATTGCAGGCGCCGAGGATGGTATAGGGGCGGCGATCCACGTCGATCTTCTTTTTCAGGGTGGCCTTGACATCGATGGTGGTGAGGACACCGAAGCCCTCGGTCTTGAGTGCCTCGATGGTCTTTTCGATCACCTCGTCGAAACTGCCGGGTACGGTCACACCGAATCCATAGTTGCTCATGGTCTGTCTCCTTGGAGAATGGCAATCAATTAGAAAAGTCTAATATTGTACATATTGGCGCAGTATTCAAGTACGTGGTTTTTTCAGCGGCCGCGTTGTTGTATTTCAAACCAGGCGTCATAGACCTGCTGCGACCACAGAGACTGGAACCAGACAATCACCGCCGTGATCTCCTGCGCCGAGAGCTTGTCCGCCCAGGCCGGCATACGGCCCTTGCCGCCCGGGCTGCCGTTACGGATGAGATCTGTCAGCACCGCGGTGGAATGATGCCAGGCATGGCCGGTGCCATTCAGTGGTGGCGGTGGAAAAAACCCCTCGGTATCGCGCTGGCGCCAGTTGGGGGCGCCGCTAGCATCGGCGGCGTGACAGCCCGCACAATGCTGTCGGTAGATCCGTTCCCCCTGGGCCAGCAGGGCCGGATCGGCATTGCGCTTCATGCTCTCAGACAGCGGCAGTCCGCCAGCGCCTCCCTCTTCTCCCTGACAGCCCGTCAGAACCAGGGCTAGTAACAGTACTGAAATCATTCTGCGCATTTCCTTTGTTTCTCCTCTGTCGATCCCGCTAAAGCCAGCAGAAAATCAGACCGATAGGTTTCTGCCCCATCTACATCCAGCCGGTGACTCGACAAGAATGAACAAAAACACCAGTCTCGACAAGGCACAGCAGATACTTCGGCAGCTACGGGACAGTTTTCTCGAAGAGCTGCCGGAACGTTGCGATACCATTGAAGATGGCATCCTGTCCCTGGGCAATGATGCCGACGATGAACACTTCCAGCGCCTCTACCGCGAAGTGCACAGCCTCAAGGGCAGCGCTGGCACCCATGGCATCCCGGCCATCAGCACCATCTGCCACCAGTTGGAAGACGGCCTGACCACCACCCGGGAAACCACCGCACCCGAGCGCATCGATCTCTACCTGCTCTACCTGGATCTGATCCATCGTTGCATCGAAATCGCCCACGACAAGCGGCCCAACTACACCGAGATCGATCAGGCCCTGGAAGATATTCGGCGCCACAGCTCGCCACACCTGCTGAGTGGGTTGATCGTGGAAAACTCTCCCGCCATGATAGCCCTCTATCAGGGGGCGTTGGCGGAGCAGCCGGTACAACTCGCCGTCGAGCAGGATGGCATGGTGGCATTGAACCGCCTGCTACACGAACGCTTCGACCTGCTTATCATGGGTGCCGAGACACGTACCCTGAATGGCATCGGTGTGCTCTACGCCCTGCGTGCAGCCAACGGCATCAACCGCCACATCAAGGTTATCCTGGTGAGTTCCAGTCAGCGGCAGAGCTTTGCCCCATCGCTGGAACCGGACATGCTAGTGCCGCGAGGCCCGGAGATGATCCCCAACCTGGCCGGGGCGGTGGCAGAGATTATCCGCCAGGCCCGGGACTGAGCAGTCATCCCCATGAACGCAACCCACCACCATCTCATCACCCGCCCGGCATTATTTCTGCTATTCGCCCCCTGGGCCTCGGCGGTTAGTGCCACCAGCCTGTCCGGCGCCCATACCGGTACCGCCGTGGCGCTGGTAATCAGCGCTCTTATTGTGCTGGCGGCGGGGCTGGCCCTACACCGTGAACACCGCCGGCGCGAAATCGTCGAGGAGGCACTGGATGCCAGCAAGATCCAACAACAGGCACTGATCGACACCATGGTGGACGCTGTGATCATCATCGATGACAGGGGCACGATACAAAACTTCAACCCGGCGGCAGAGGCCATGTTCGGCTATGTCGCCAATGAGGTGATCGGCGAGAACATCCGCATGCTGATGCCGGAGCCCCACCACAGTGCGCATGATGGCTATCTTTCCCATCACCGGGAAACCGGTGTGCGCCGCGTGCTGGGTCGACGCAGCGAGGTCGAGGCCCAGCGCCGTGACGGCAGTCTATTTCCCATCGAGCTGGCCGTCACCGACATGAAGCTCCACGGTCAACGCCTGTTCAGCGGTCTGCTGCGTGACATTACCGAGCGCCGCAAGGTGGATCGGCTCAAAGACGAATTCATCGCCACCATCAGCCATGAATTGCGTACTCCACTGACCGCCATCCGCGGCTCCCTCGGCCTGATCAAGGGAGGTGCCGCCGGTGAGCTACCGGTGCAATCCGCTGCGCTGATCCAGCTGGCTCATGACAATAGTGAACGCCTGCTGATGCTGGTGGATGATCTGCTGGACATGGAACAGCTCGGTTCGGGACGTATGGAATTCCATTTCGACAAGCTGACACTGATGCCGATCATCGAAGAGGCCATCGCTGAAAATGCCGCCCTCGCCAAAAAGCATGCCGTGCAATGCACCATCATCCGGCATCCCGGTGACGTTTGGCTGCACGCCGACCACCATCGCCTATTGCAGGTGCTGGGCAACCTGCTCTCCAACGCCTGCAAATTCTCGCCCCGCGACAGCACCGTGGAGATCGACGTCAGGCGCCACGAAGGGCGGGTTCGCATCGATATCCGTGACCACGGCCCCGGCATCGCCGAAGAACTTCGCCCCCGGCTGTTCACGAAATTTGTCCAGGGCGATACCGGCAACACCCGCCAGACAGGCGGCACCGGTCTCGGCCTGTGCATCAGCAAGGCCATTGTGGAACGGCATGGTGGCGAAATCGGTTTCACCCCCGCTGCGGGTGCCGGTACGATTTTTTATCTTGAACTCAAGGAAGTGGATGCCGCATCGCGCAACGACTGAGGGCCTATATTGGCAGGCATCGCCATTTACCCGGTAAGCATAAAGGAAACAACATGAGTAGCAACGAACTCCAACGCATTCTCTTCATCGAAGACGAAGCAGATATCCAGGCCGTCGCTCAGGTTGCCCTCGAGGCGGTGGGTGGATTCACGGTAAAAATCTGCAGTTCCGGCGAAGAGGCCCTGCAGGCCGCCGAGGCATTCGCCCCTCAATTGATCCTCTCCGACGTGATGATGCCGGGCATGGACGGCCCCATGACCCTGCTTGCCCTGCGCCGGCTACCGGCGCTGGTGGATATCCCAGCCATCTTCATGACCGCCAAAGTACAGCCGCAGGAGGTGGCGCAACTGCGCACTGCCGGCGCCATGGAGGTCATCGCCAAGCCCTTCGATCCCATGACCCTGGCCCAGCAGATCAAAGATATCTGGCGGCAGTGCCATGCCTGACGAAGACGATATCCAGACCCGCCTCAAGGCCCTGCGTGAGGCCTATGCCAAACAGCTGCCGGACAAATTGGCCGACGTGGCCCGGCAATGGCGCACAATGCAAGATCAATCCTGGAACCCCGATCAGGCCAGGAGCCTGCACCGTCGTATACACACCCTGGCCGGCTCCGCGCCGACCTTCGGCTTTGACGATGTTGGTCAGCGGGCACGCCACGCCGAACATCTGCTAAAAACATGGAACAACGTGCAGCACCCACCCGGCGAAGACGAAATCACCGAACTGGCCGGACATATCCACACCCTTTGCAACAGTCTCGACAGCCACCCAACGCCGCCACCGATGTCCTCCTCGCCGGAAGCGGTGTCTGCCGAACTGCCGGAACGGCGCCTGGTCTTCCTCATCGACAACGACCAGGCAATGATCGACAGGCTCCCGCCACTGCTCAGTCATTTCGATTATCAAGTGCGGACATTCTGTGACGCCAGCGGTATCGATGAAGCCTTCGCCGAAGAACGCCCGACGGTGTTGATTATCAATCCCGAACTGGATGACACCCAACAGGGTGGCACGGCGCTGGTGCGTGGACTCAAGGCCCGCTACGGGCAGGATCTGCCGGTGATCTTCGTCGCCACCCTCAACGACTTTGACTCACGCCTGCAGGCGGTGCGTTCCGGCGGCGATGCCTATTTCGTCAAACCCGTCGATATCGCCCCTCTGGTGGATCATCTCGACCGGGTCACCCAGGGCCACACGAACGAGGCCTACCGTGTCCTGGTGGTGGAAGACGACCCGGATCTGGCTACGCACTATGCGCTGACCCTGCGACAGGCCGGCATGGACGCCACCATCCTGACCCGTCTGGAAGAGATCCTCACCACCCTTGCCGAGGTGCGTCCGGAGCTGATCCTGATGGACGTTTACATGCCCCGGTGCTCGGGCCTGGAATTGGCACAGCTGATCCGCCAGCAGGATGACTGGCTGAGCATACCCATTGTTTTTCTCTCCTCGGAGACGGACATGGAAAAGCAATTCAGCGCCATGCGCAGCGGCGGTGACGATTTTCTCACCAAGCCCATCGATGATCGCCATCTGGTCACTTCGGTCAGTATCCGTGCCGAGCGTGCACGCACCCTCAACATGTTAATGGTGCAAGACAGCCTCACTGGTCTGCTCAAGCACACCAAGATCAAGGAAAAACTGGCCGCAGAGGCCTCGCGTGCCAGCCGTGCCGGCGAGCCACTGGTATTCGGCATGCTCGATATCGACCATTTCAAACGCATCAACGACCGCTACGGGCACCTCTGTGGCGACCGCGTCATCAAGAGTCTGGCGCGTCTGTTGCGACAGCGCCTGCGGCAGAGCGACGGCATCGGGCGGTACGGCGGCGAGGAATTCGCCGTGGTGTTACCCGGCTGCAATCTGGCGGCAGGCGAACAGGTACTGAACCAGATCCGCGAAGGCTTCGCCAAACTATGTTTTCGCCACGGCGATAAGGAATTCTCCGTCACCCTCAGTGCCGGTATTGCCAGTGTCGAACAATTCCGTGATGCTGAAGGTATCAACCGCGCCGCCGACGATGCCCTCTACGCAGCCAAGCGCAGCGGACGCAATCGTGTAAAGCTTTGTCAGGTGCCGGCAGCGAAATTTCCTGAGCATCGCTGAGCACGAGCTTTTTGCCACAGCGGCATCACAAGCACCGTCGGCATCGCCCACCGAGCGTTTTTGCCAACGCGCCCTGATGGGCGATGATGTCTACAACACAGGACAATTGTGAAATTCCAGCAGCAGACCGCGCTCGCCCTGGCAAAAACGGGTAAAACAGGCATTGTTCACCACCACACGATAGGCACAGGCCAGATCGGCCTGTAGCACATGCGCCATCAGGGCGCGAACCACTCCGGCGTGGGCCACCACCAGCACCTGCTCCCCGGCAAACCCTTCCAGACAATCATCAAAGGCACTGGCGACCCGAGCGACGAAGTCCGCCAGTGGCTCCGCAGCGGGCGGCCGGCTATGCACCGGGTCGCGGAAGAAGGCGGCATATTCGTCCGGATTGTCATGTTGAATCTGCTCCGGTGTGCGCCCTTCCCAGCAACCGAAACCCACTTCGCGGAAGCGCGCATCCACCATCACCGGCAGGCCATGGCGTGCACCCAATGCCTCGGCAAAGTCGCGGCAGCGGATCAGCGGCGAACTGACGATGCGTGTCCACGGGCAATCCTCGGTCGACTCGCCACCCACCGCCGCCCACATCTGCGCCCAGCCCTTCTCACTCAGCGGATCGTCGATGCTGTGGCCACGATAGGCGCGCCCTCCCTCGGGTGAACCGTGGCGCAGCAGGTCAATGATGGTATCGCTCATGGGGGCTCCATTGTTTCATTAATGGAAAGAAATATATTCCTAAGCTTTTTCAAAAGGCACTGGCTTTTCTAGCTCGTAAATGGATTCAGACATTGACTCTAGACGGCTATTCAATAATGCATGGACATCGATTAATGCCCTATTGTAGATAAAGCCTCCCATTTCCTGGGTAAAAAAGTCTAATAGAAATTCAGCATCGAAGCTCCCTGCTTCACAGTCCAGCTCTTCCTTCAGATATTTTTGAATCAGCGGAATCATTTGTTCTTTTTCTTCTTTGGAAAAATTTATTATTGGCACTTATTTTTACCTCTTTCCTTTGACAAATACACAAGTAGCAATTCCTACTGCTACGAGCTTTCCTTTTTCATTCATTACTGCGGCTTTTAACTTGATGTGTTTTTCTGATTGTTCTAAAATTGTTCCGATGACATCAATGAATCTGTCACTTTTTTTGATTGGTATTTTATAGGTGGTGATTATTTCTTTTGTGATACTGGGTGGAGCTACGATATAACCCAATGGTGAAATAGTATTATCGATTGCGGCTACGACTATTCCTCCCTGCATAAAACCGAATGGGTTCATATAGCGCTCTTTATTAGGAAAGCGTGCGACTAATTTTTCACCTTCGACAAATTCAATAAATTCGCCTTCCATATCAATAAATACTTTTGGTGGTAACTCCATGCCTGCATTTTCTGGAACCATTTTCAACAGCTTGGTCAGTATCTCGTTAT
>JALTPW010000653.1 GCA_026999335.1 Chromatiales bacterium | reverse complement strand
GTCGCATGGCTGCGCAAGGGGACAGTCTTTCCCGGATTGGCATGGCGGCTAAAGGCGTTAATTTTGGGCGCTACTTCGCACTGGTCATCGGCAATAATGACTATCCGCAATTTCCCACACTTGAGACCGCGGTTAATGATGCACAGCGAGTGGCTGCGGTATTGCAATCCGACTATGGTTTTGACACACGGCTCCTTCTCAATGCAGACAGATATGCGATTCTTTCCGCGCTGAATGATCTTCGGGGGCAGCTGACGGAGGCCGATAATCTGCTGATTTACTATGCCGGTCACGGTGAGCGGGATCCGGAAACCTTGCAGGGATACTGGCTGCCAGTGGATGCCGAACAGGAAAATACCGCCAACTGGATAGCCAATTCGACCATCTCTGATTTACTCAACACACTGAAAGCCAAGCATGTTCTGGTGGTCGCCGATTCTTGTTATTCCGGCTCCATGACGCAAAGCTCGGTGGCGCGCATCGATACCCAACTGGATGATGAGCACCTGAAAAAGTGGCTGAAGGTTATGGCAAAAACGCCCTCCCGCACCGTGCTGACATCCGGTGGTGTCAGCCCTGTGCTTGATGGTGGTGGTGGTGAGCATTCTGTTTTTGCCAAGGCCTTTATTCAGGAACTGGAACAAGACACTGGTATTATCGATGCGTATAAAATCTATCTGGGGGTGTCGGGGCAAGTCAAAACAAAAGCGGCATCCATCGGGTTTATACAGCGGCCAACCTATGCGCCCATTCGCCATACGGGCCATAACGGGGGTGAATTCATTTTCGTTAAAGAGAGTGAAAAAGGGTGATAGTGCGCTGAATTTTGTTTCGGCCGTCTTTATGCTCTCTTGCACGCTTAAGCCATGTAGGGTGGGCAGGCTTTTCATGCCCACGTGGAATATGCGCCAACCGCGTGGGCACAAAAAACGTGCCCACCCGACCAGGTTTTGTGGGGAGCCGTCAGGGCCAGTGCATTATAGTCATATTGTTGGCGCTACTGTCTGGCGCCTGCACCACCCCTGCCGCGCGCAATGATTCGTTCGCTGCCGCGAGTGGTTTTACGCGTCAGATTGTCACCGGGGCTGACTTTTCGCATCTTGTTTTTATGGCTAACAAGCGTGCTGACACCCGCAACGAAAAAAGTCTGTGGCATGTCTATATTGAAGGAGACGGCACTCCTTGGGTTCGGCGGCATGTTGTCGCCACCGACCCCACCTCGGCAGAACCACTGATGCTGCAATTGATGGCGCAGGATTCACACCCGGCTATTTATCTGGGGAGACCCTGTTATCACGGAATGCTCAGAGACCCGGCCTGCAATCCCTGGCTGTGGACCTATGGCCGCTATTCAGAGCAAGTCGTTGAGAGCATGAGCGCGGCATTGGCTACATTAGTCAGTGAAAATGCCATTACCTCTCTGGTGTTGATCGGTCATAGCGGGGGAGGGACGTTGGCCATGCTGCTTGCGGAGCGGATGCCCCAGGTTCGATTTATTGTGACACTGGCTGGCAACCTGGACATCGACGCGTGGACGACTCGGCATGGTTATACAAAGCTGGTGAGTTCATTGAATCCTGCCCGTCGCCCGCCTTTGCCCCGTCATATTGATCAGTTGCACTATGTGGGTGGGGACGACAGCAACGTGCCACCGGAAATGCTTGAGGCCGCCGTCAGTCAACAGCGAAATGCCAAGATATTTGTTCTGAACGGCTTAGGGCATGAGCATGGTTGGGATGATTACTGGGCGGAAATTCTACATACAATGGACTTTACGGGGAGGGGTTATGAATAATTTCCTATGGATGTTTTCAACTGCCGGGATCCGGAGATTCAGCGGAAAGCCTTTTTTTCTACGGGCATTTTCATTGACTATTTGTTCGCAGATGTTTCTGCTCATCATAGGTTTTTGTGTGGTGAGAACCAGTTTGGCGGTGGGGCATGAGGGACTTCGAATAACGAACATTGTGCAAGCTCCAGGCAATCCTGTTATATCCGGCGCTACCGTAGACTATACGCTCACGGTGGAGAATACCGATGTCCTGAATAGTCGGTTTGGCGAGATTCGGATAAGGTCGGCGGGACAAAATATTAGTGGTTCATTCACTTCGAGTGAATGCAATGAGGATGGATACGGTTCTGCTTTTTATTGCCCGGAAGAGGTCAATGCTGACCAGCCAGTGCAGTATACCTTTACCTGGCAGCCGTCTGTGGGGCAACACGACCTTGAATTCACTGTTGACTGCTCTTCTAACTGCGTGGGGAATACTTACTCCGTTTCGACGAATGTCATCCAGCCTTCACCGGGCACCATTCAATTCAGCAGCGCCGATTATCAGGTCAGCGAAGAGGACGGCCAGGCGGCAATAACGGTGACTCGAACCGGTGGCAGCGCCGGTGTGTTGTTGGTTCGCGTAGTGGCTGGTGGAGACGGTGACACGGCGACAATGGGAGAAGATTATTCCTTCCCGTCGTCTGAGGCGTCTGATGTACTCAGATGGTCAGATGGCGACATGGCCGTGAAAACCCTGTACCTCGACATTGTGGCCGATTCATTGCTGGAGGGGGATGAAACCCTGACCCTTCAGTTGCAGAATCTATCCCTCCAAGAACCCGCAGGTTCAGAAATAAATGCCGCTGCGGAGAGAGTCGAAAATGTACAAGCCAATGCGATAGGCAGTCTCAGTCAGGCAACGTTAACCATCAAGGACTCAACGGTCGACCCATCGGTGGTGGATCAACTCAAGGCCATTTCCGGTAATGATCAGCGAGGTGTGCCGGATGGTGACCCGCTGGCACCCTTTGTCATCACTGCCGTCGATGCCTCAGGAAATCCCGTTGCTGGGGTGTCTGTCGACTGGGAAGTCCTGCCCACGGATGGAGGGACGCTAGAACAGACAACGGTGACCGATGCCGATGGCCGATCCAGCAACACACTGACGCTGAATACATTTGACCGCCTGGTTGTAAAGGCTATTGTGGGCTCGGATGCTGTCACATTTGTGGTTAATGGCGGCATCGCTGAGCAGCCAGGGCTCACGGGAAATCAGCGCTCCGTGGCAAGGGCGATGGATACCATGTGCCCTGCCCTGGAGGATCTGGCTGCAACGGAAGAAGTGTTGAGCGCCGGACAGAGCGATTTGCTGGCAACCTGCCGCCGCCTGAAGAGCGATGATCTGGCGGCTGTGGCCACGAATCTGGATCTCCTGGCCCATGAGGAGGTATCGGCTCAGGGCCGGATTGTGATCGAGACCGCCAAACTCCAGTCTGCGAGTATCCATCGACGGCTGACGGCCCTGCGGGCTGGCGCGCGAGGTGTCAGTCTCTCGGGCCTGACGATCAATATCGATGGACAGACCCTGCCTGAATCCGTTGTTTCTGCGCTATTTGGCGCTGGGGCGCGGGGGGGCTCGGCGGGTGAAGAGGCGCAGGGTATTGCCCG
>JALTPW010000652.1 GCA_026999335.1 Chromatiales bacterium | reverse complement strand
CCAAAGGGGCTGGTTTTGATGACATGGTGGCCCTCAAGGGTGATAAGGAAATCGGCGACAAGATCAACATAATCATCAGCACTCTGGCCGAGGAAAACGACCTCAAAGGTGTCATTGACGTGGCCGATTTCAACGACGAAGACAAAATTGGCAAGGGCAAGGAGATGATCGACCGTCTTTCCAAGCTCGTCGGCCTTTTCGAGGGGCTGGATCTTTCCGCCAACCGCGCCGAAGGTGACGACCTGCTGGGCGACGCCTACGAATACCTGATGCGCCACTTCGCCACCGAATCGGGCAAGAGCAAGGGGCAGTTTTACACTCCTGCCGAGGTCTCGCGCATCCTCGCCAGGGTGATCGGTATCAACGCCGACACCTCGCAGGATGCCACTGTCTACGACCCCACCTGTGGTTCCGGCTCGCTGCTGCTGAAAGCCAGCGACGAAGCCCCCCGTGGCCTCTCTATTTTGGGCAGGAGATGGATAACGCCACCAGCGCCTTGGCGCGCATGAATATGATCCTGCACAACAACGCCACCGCCAAGATCTGGAAGGGCAACACCCTTGCCGACCCGCAATGGAAAGACGCCAATGGCAAACTCAAAACCTTCGACTTCGCCGTTGCCAATCCACCTTTCTCCAACAAAAACTGGATCAGCGGCATCAACCCGCAAGAGGACGAATTTGACCGCTTCATCTGGGGCATCCCGCCAGAAAAAAACGGCGACTACACCTTCCTGCTGCACATCATCAAAAGCCTCAAAAGCACCGGCAAGGGCGCGGTGATCCTGCCCCATGGCGTATTGTTCCGTGGCAATGCCGAGGCCCGTATCCGCGCAAACCTCAAGCGCGACATCGACGCCCTGCAACACTACTGGCAGGTCTTTCCCAGCATACGCGCCACCCTGTTTACCGATGACCGCCCCGGTTACAGCAAGGGTCTGGTCGAGGCCGCACAGGTGAAAAACACCATCCTCAACCACCACGAATTCATCACCTTCGCGGAGCACAGCCTGCAACCCTTTAAGCAGTGGTGCCAGCGCTCGGCATTGACCGAAATTCAGCAAGGTGAACAGCCAAAGGCCATCATCCAGCGCATCAGCGAGGATCTGCTCAACACCTACGCCGCCACACCGCTGCTCAACAAATACCACGTCTACCAGATCCTCATGGATTATTGGGCCGAGCAGATGCAAGACGATGTCTATGTGCTGGTGCAGGACGGCTGGCAGGCGGGCAAGAGCCTGCGCGAGCTGGTGGCCAAAAAAGGAGAGAAACTCAAAGAGACCCCGGATCTGATTATCAAAAAGGCCAAATACAAGGCCGAGTTGATCCCGTCCGCGCTCATCATTGTCCGGTATTTCCAGGCAGAGCAGGCCGCCATCGAACAGCAGCAGGCCGATCTGGACGCCGCCACTCAGGCACTGGAGAGTTACATCGAAGAGCACAGCGGCGAAGAGGGGCTGCTCAGCGAAGCGATGAATGACAAAGACAAAATCACCCGGGTTAGCATCACCACTCGCTTCAAACTGGCCACCGACCAAGAGGAACGAGCCGCCCTTAAACAGGCACAAAAACGCTTCGATGCCGAAGCCGCGGCCAAAAAAGCCCTCAAGAAACAGCAGGAGGCGCTGGATCTCGTCGTGTTCCAGTACTATCCCAAACTGAGCGAGGCAGAGATCAAAACCCTCATCGTCGAAGACAAATGGCAGGCCACCCTGCAAAGCAACATCCAGGCCGAGATCGAACGCATCACCCAGCAGCTGGCCAACCGTGTTAAAGAGCTGGAAGAACGCTACGCCGAACCGCTGCCCGCCATCAGTGCCCGTGTCGATTTCCTCAGCGACAAGGTCGCCGCCCACCTCAAGGCCATGGGGCTGAAATGGGGTGCCAGCTTGAACGCGGAGGCAGACGCATGAGCCAACCCCCTCCACCCGCCATGCACGCCTTGTTACAGGAAATTGTCCAGGTTATACAGCAGGCCCGTAGTCAGGTACGCCAGGCCGTTAACCACGCCATGGTGCAAAGTTATTGGGAGATTGGTCGCCTGATTGTCGAACACGAACAACAGGGCGAGGCTCGTGCTGCCTACGGTAAACAGCAATTACAACACCTCTCGCAACAGCTGGCTGATCAATTTGGCAAGGGTTTTGACGTTACCAATCTGCGCAATATGCGCCGCTTTTATCTTGCTTTTCCAATTCGGGAGACAGTGTCTCCCGAATTGAGTTGGTCGCATTACAACGCACTCGCTCGCATTGAAAACCCCAATGCACGGCAATGGTACATGGAAGAGGTGATGCGGCAGGCCTGGAGTGTACGCGCCTTGGAGCGCCAGATCAGCAAGTTCTACTACGAACGCTTATTGGCCAGCCAGGATAAGTCCGCGATTGAAGCAGAGGCCACGGTTCACACCGCGCCCCTGGCAGAAACCGCCAAAGACTACCTGCGCGATCCCTACATACTCGACTTTTTCAACCTCGATGCCGGACGCTATCTGGAGAGCGACCTGGAACAAGGCATCATCAACAACCTGCAACAGTTCCTGCTGGAGCTGGGCAAAGGCTTTGCCTTTGTCGAACGCCAGCAACGCATCCGCTTTGACGATCAGGATTTTTATATCGATCTGGTGTTTTACAACTTCAAACTCAAATGCTTTCTGCTCATCGACCTCAAGCTGGGCAGACTCAGCCATCAGGATGTGGGGCAGATGGATACCTACGTGCGTCTCTATAATGAGCAGAAAAAAGGCGAAGATGACAACCCCACCATCGGTCTGGTGCTGTGCAGCGAAAAAAGCGAAGCGGTCGTGCGCTACTCCGTACTGGCCGACAACCAACAACTCTTCGCCGCCAAATACATGTCTTATTTGCCAACAGAGGAAGAACTCAAGCGTGAACTGGAACGCGAGCGGGCCACCCTCACCGCTCAGCTGATCCAGCGACAACGGGAAGAGGGAGATGACCATGACAACGAATAATCATTCTCAATTACCCACTTTCCATTCGCCATTGCAAAAAGTGGCAGGCCACCTCAAAACCATGGGGTTGAGATGGTAAGCATGGAGATCCGTCGCACACAGGACTATCAAGCGCTGCTGGAGCAGCTCTCCGATACTTATTCGCAAGGGCAAGTTCAGGCGTTTCAGGCGGTTAATACCCAGCTCATCGAAACCTATTGGCAATTGGGGCGGCACATTGTTGAATTTGAACAGGCCGGTAAAACACGCGCCGACTATGGCAAGGTGTTGCTGAAGCACTTGACGGATGACCTGGGCTTGCGCCACAGACGTGGCTTTAGCCGTAGCAATTTAACCCGCTTCCGGCAGTTTTATCTGGCGTATCCAAAAAATGCGACGCTGTCGCACCTTTTCAGCTGGTCGCACGTCGTCGAACTGTTAAAAATTGGTGACCCGTTGAAGCGCAGCTTTTACCAGCAACAATGCCAGCAAGA
>JALTPW010000651.1 GCA_026999335.1 Chromatiales bacterium | reverse complement strand
TTGGGAAAAATGGATGGTGAAGTTGAGCAAGCCCTTTAGCGGGGCGAAAATACGATTCTTCCTGGCCGATGAAATGATCGCTGCTTGGGACTGGTTGCTCGGTGGGGAATCGCGGTCCGCATAACACCCCAATTGGAGACAATGCGATGCAGATGAACCATTACCTCCCCCGCGCCCTGCCTGATCCGATAAAGGGCCTGGCAACGCTGGCGCTGGATCTGCGTTGGAGCTGGAATCATGGTGCGGATGCCCTGTGGCATCAGGTGGACCCCAAGCTGTGGGAGGCGACGGCCAATCCCTGGCTGATTCTGGAAACGGTTTCCGACCGGCGCTTGCAGGAACTGGCTGCGGATGAGGCGTTTCTCGATATGCTGCAACAGCAGCTTGATGCACGCGAGACCCACTTCGGCGAAAAATCCTGGTTCTCGGAAACTATCGATGGCGCTATTGAAGGTTATGTTGCTTACTTCAGCATGGAGTTTGGCATTTGTGAATCGCTGCCCATCTACTCCGGCGGGCTGGGCGTGCTGGCAGGGGACTATCTCAAAACCGCCTGTGACCTGGACGTGCCGCTGATCGGTGTTGGCCTGCTCTACCAGCAGGGCTATTTTCGCCAGGCGCTAAGTGCCGAAGGCGAACAGATCGAATTTTATCCCTACAATGACCCGACCATGCTGCCGGTGGTGCCGCTGCGTGACGACCAGGGTGAGTGGGTGCGTATCAGCATCGGGCTGCCCGGCCGTTCCCTGCACCTGCGTACCTGGCGCGCGCAGGTCGGGCGCCGCTCGCTGTTGCTGCTCGACAGTAATGATCCTCTCAACGATCCTGGCGACCGGGGTATTACCAGTGAGCTCTACGGCGGCGGCAAAGAAAAGCGCTTGCAGCAAGAGATAGTGCTGGGTATCGGTGGCTGGCGGTTGCTGGAAACGTTGGGCATCCACTGTCCCGTCTGTCATCTCAACGAAGGACATGCGGCGTTCGCCATTCTCGAACGGGCGCGTTACCACATGCAGCGTGCGGGCTGTACCTTTGGCGAAGCGCTGCGGGCCACCCGTGCGGGCAACCTGTTCACCACCCACACGCCAGTGGAGGCGGGCTTCGACCGCTTCTCACCTCAATTGGTCAGACAGTATTTCCAGTCCATGGCCACTGAACTGGGTATTGAAATGAACAGCCTGCTGGCATTGGGGAGAACTCACGCCGATGATAACGGTGAGCCATTTAATATGGCCTATCTGGCCTTGCACGGCGTAGGGGCAAGCAATGCCGTGAGTCGTCTGCACGGCGAGGTCAGCCGAAGTATCTTTTCCCCGTTATTTCCTCGCTGGCCGCAGGCCGAGGTTCCGGTAGGCTACGTCACCAACGGTGTTCATGTGCCGAGCTGGGATTCCTCCGAGTCGGATTCCCTGTGGACCGAGGCCTGCGGAAAGCACCGTTGGCGCGGCACATTGGAAACCGTAGAAGTGGATCTGCGTCAGCTACCGGATGCGACGCTGTGGCGTTTCCGCTCCCACGGCCGTCAGCGGCTGGTGGCCTACCTGCGCCAACGCCTGGTGCATCAATACCGTGGTCGGGGGTCGGAGGAATCTCGCAGCCGGGAATATACCAATGCCCTCGAGCCCGATGCCTTGACGCTGGGCTTTGCCCGCCGTTTTGCCGAATACAAGCGCCCCAATCTGCTGCTCCATGACCCGCAGCGACTGGTCCGCCTGCTTACCAACCGTGATCGTCCGGTGCAACTGGTCTTTGCCGGCAAGGCCCACCCCAAAGACGATATCGGCAAGCAGATGCTGCATCAATGGCAGGCGTTTCTGGAACAGAACGACCTCTGGCAGCAGGTGGTGTTTGTCGAGGACTACGATCTGCAAGTGGCAGCCCAGCTGACCCAGGGCGTCGATGTGTGGATCAATACCCCGCGCCGTCCCTGGGAGGCCAGTGGCACCAGCGGTATGAAAGTACTGGTCAATGGCGGGCTCAATCTGTCGGAGCTGGATGGCTGGTGGGCCGAGGCCTATGCGCCGGAACTGGGATGGGCGCTGGGCGATGGCCACGAGCATGCCGATATCACGGCCTGGGATCTTGCTGAGACGGAGCAGCTTTACCGGTTGCTGGAAGCAGAGGTGGTGCCCTGTTTCTATCAGCGTGATGAGGGCGGCATTCCACAGGCCTGGGTCAGTCGCATACGTGAGAGCATGGCTCGTCTTACCACGCAGTTTTCCAGTAACCGGATGTTGCGCGAATACACCGAGAACTATTACGTGCCGCTGGCCAAGGCCTGGCAGCAGCGCAGTGATGAACCGGCTGTTGCCACTGAACTGGAGGATTGGCACAAGCGTTTGCAACAGCACTGGTCGCGCATTCACTTCGGCAATGTGATCACACAGAAAGACAATGACGATTGGCAGGTCGAAGTGCAGGTCTACCTCGATGATATCCCACCGCAGGCGGTGAGCGTCGAGCTGTATGCCGACGCCGTGGACGGTGGTACGCCACTGCGTCAGGAGCTGGAACGGGGCACGGCACTGGCGGGCACCGCCAATGCCTGGCTCTATTCCGGTTGCGTCGCTGCCGATCGGCCGCTTTCAGATTACACCCCACGCATTGTCCCGGCGCATCCCCTGGCCAGTGTGCCGCTGGAGGCGAACATGATTCTCTGGTATCGGTGATGATGTCTTGCCGCAGGTCGCCAAGAGGCTGCTCCTACAACACGATACCTCGCCTACCAAAAATAGTTCTTGAAGAAAAGCGCCTACTTTTGGTGCTACGGGGTGGTTTATTATCAAAATAAATAGTCCCCCCAATGCCATTAAGTTAAAAAAATATGACGGTTTTGTAGGTTGGTGGTGAGCTTGTGAACCTCAACGAAACTAACAATGTTGGGGTTCCTACGTCACCGCCAACCTAGAATAGACAGGACGTCAGGCTTAACTTAATGGAAGCTCCCTCCTTAAGAACGTTGCGGATAAAATGGCCAGGGTGCGCATAGTGCCTGTCTCAAATTAACGTAGGGTTGCAGCAAGACCCATTCATTTCAGACTTTATTTTAGGCTCTATCCCCTCCATGTTATTCCGGTGTCTTTTCGGGAAACCAATTCAGGTTAGCTATAAATGCCTGTTAGAAATACATGCCAGATCTACTTTGGTACATGATCCAGTGCACTTCGCCCATCATCATCCAGCTCAACAGGATAAAGCCAACCACGCCTAGCAGCGCCATCACCAGTGCCGCCAGCAGGGCGCTGCCGAAACCATCGACCTCGAAGTCTTTCACCATTGCTGCGGTCAGCCACAGGGTGAAGGCGTTGATCACCAGGGCAAACAGGCCGAAGGTGAAGACCGTCAACGGCAGGGTCAGAATCCACAGAATCGGGCGGATGAAGGCGTTGACCAGGCCCAGCACAAGGGCCGCCCACAATAGTCCGCCAGTGGAATTGACGCGCACGCCCGGCACGATGCGGGTCACTATCCA
>JALTPW010000650.1 GCA_026999335.1 Chromatiales bacterium | reverse complement strand
GATCCTTCAACAGAGGAATCGTGAACTGCGCCGCCTTATTGGTCACGCACCCCAGCCGGTAACCCTGCGCCTTGAGGTAGTCCAGACCCTCGCGCACACCGGGATAAAGCAGGCTGCGCTTGCTGGTATTGTCGGCGTACAGATCGAGAAAGACGGGGTAGGCCTTATCGAACAGGGCCTCGTCGGGCTCGCCGTCGAGGGCGTTGATCAAGGCACGGCACACCAGACGCTCGACGCCATTGCCCACCCAGTTGCGCACCGCAGCCTCGCCGCGCTCGGGCATATCGAGCTGTTTCATCGTTTCATCGACGCAGTAGGCAAGGTCGGGCACCGAATCCACCAAGGTGCCGTCCACGTCGATAAGAATCATTTTGGGGTTTTTCAATGCCATAAAATGCTTCAATACTAAAGTCGTAAAGGCGCCAGAAACGTAAAGAAACAAATTAAAAAGACTTTGCGCTCCTGGCGTCTTTGCATTGGACTTTTATTTCCCCGCCTTGGCCAGTTCCTCGCGGAAGGCCTTGATCACAGAATCATAGGTATTGGGATCGCTGTCGGCAGCGGCGCCGAACACGGCGGAACCGGCCACGAACATATCGGCGCCCGCCTCGGCGATTTGGCGGATGTTGTCCACCTTCACGCCGCCGTCGATCTCGAGACGGATGTCACGCCCGGAGGCATCGATGATCTTGCGTGCCTCACGCAGCTTGTCGAGGGTGGCAGGGATAAAACTCTGGCCACCGAAGCCGGGATTGACCGACATCAGCAAGACGATGTCCACCTTGTCGATGACGTACTTAAGGACGTCCAGTGAGGTGGCGGGATTGAACACCAGCCCGGATTTGCAGCCCTCGCCCTGAATCAGCTGCAAAGTACGATCGACGTGCTCGGAGGCCTCGGGATGAAAGGTGATATAGGAAGCGCCTGCGGCGGCGAAGTCAGGAATGATGCGATCCACCGGCTTGACCATCAGATGCACGTCGATGTCAGCGGTGACACCGTGTTTACGCAGGGCCTCGCAGACCAGTGGGCCGATAGTGAGATTGGGCACATAGTGGTTGTCCATCACATCGAAATGAACGATGTCGGCACCGGACTTGAGGACATTGTCGACCTCTTCGCCAAGACGGGCGAAATCCGCCGACAAAATCGAGGGTGCAATCTTGAAATCAGCCATGGTTCTAGCCTCTCATTGACATGGCGCCACGGCCGGAGCGGCCATGGGCATTAAAATCGAATCGCGCACTGTACCCTATTTGGGCGGCTTTTTCAGCCACCGGGCGGCGTGGCCGGGGCGACTGCATATAAGCCAACAACGAGGAGGGAGCATAGCTTTAGCGCGGCATTCATCGTTCCATGCAGCCGCCCCAGGTTTGGAAGACGCCCGGCTCGGGCTGTGATATGTGCCTCGCGCGCCTTGGGTGAGGCATCGGCGGATGTGTTGGAGGACGAATTGGCGATGGCCATCAGTATCGATGAACATCGTGCACCGCTGGCGTCGCTGAATGCGGCATCCACGACTCCGGCCACGGCGGAGCCCGCCAGCAGGGATTGATTTTCATCTGTATTTGATCACCCATCTTTTTTCAATGAGTCAACTTTTCAATCAGGGGTAAACGGCGTCTTCTTCCCGCGACATCGAGCAAGATCTTGCTCGATGCGGATAAGTTTTTGCTCGTTCGCCCGTAAGTGCTTGTTTTTATTGAAGCCGACTTGCGATAACCGGACAAAAACCTGTCCGCTGTGACGAAACAATGAATATCCCGAGGGACATGGAAGACATTGTTGTGACTGATGGCGTGGCTTTTACTCAGCAGGCTTGCTTTTTTTAAGCGGGCAGCGCAGCAGGCAGAAGTTAGCCAATGGCTTGCCACTCAAGGGATTATTCAATCCCGAACCCCGCAGATACCTTGCTCGTTTCGTCTATATCTGCATGAGGCACAACCACTTGCAGGATCCAGATAAAATCTTGTCTCAGTGCACTCCGCAACACTCAAAACCCCCGCGTCTCCTTGATACGCTCATAGGCGGTGCGGATTTCGTGGGTCTTTTGCTGCGCCAGTTTCATCATTTCTTCCGGCAAACCCTTGGCCACCAATTTGTCCGGATGATGTTGGCTCATGAGTCGGCGATAGGCCTTTTTCACTTCGCTGTCCGAGGCATCCTCGCTGATATTGAGGATCGCATAGGCGTCTTCCAGCGACGGACCACGACTCTTTCCGCCATCCTGGAACCCGTGCATCTCGGCCTGAATCATGGCGTCCAGGCGGTCAAAGTCGGCCTGCGAGAAACCCAGCAGATCACAAACATGCAACAGCACATGCCGCTCGTCAGGATCCATCGAACCGTCGGCGTAGGCGGCAAAAAACTGGATTTCGAGAAACATCTGCAACAGATTGCGCTGCCCAAGGGTGACGCTGCGGAAGCTCGCCAGGGTAGCGTCCAAATCGAAGTCCGCAGCCTTGCCCTGGTTAAACAGGCGCATCGCCTCACGGCGCGCCGCCTCAGGCAAGCCCATGCGCGTCATCACCTGTCGCGCCAGTTCGATCTCCTGCTCGGAAACGCGCCCATCCGCCTTGGCCAGATGGCCCATCACGGAGAAGGTGGTCTCGAAGAAGGCTTGCTGCGCGCGCGCCTGGTTCACCACTCGCCAACGGGCGGAAAAGCCACCCGCGCTGCGTGACAACCCACGGTCAAATTGATGGCCAAGGAACACACCGATGAGGATGCCCCAGATGTTGTTGGTGATCAGATAACCGAATACACCACCGATGATTTTTCCCAGCAAAATACAATCCTCAGCTGGCAGCGTCTGTTGACCTGCTGCCTGTCGATGAAACTGTCAATAAAAAACCGTCGCCAATTATACATGTCTTACCGACAAAGCCCGGCTGTTATCCCGCGACAGCTGCGTTACAATGTCGGATAACCGCCGAATCACATTAAATTTCAGAGACATAACATGCCGAGCACGCCGGCAACGCCGCCCCAACCCCCCGCCTTCGTGCGCGGGTTCCGCGACTCCGCCCCCTATATCAACGCCTTCCGTGGCCGCACCTTCGTCGTCATGTTCAGTGGCGAGGCGGTGCAGGACAACCAGTTCGCCGGCCTGATCCACGACCTCGCTCTGCTCAACAGTCTCGGCACCCGTCTGGTGCTGGTACACGGTGCACGACCACAGATCGAATCCCGACTGAAGGCGCGGGGCGCCGACATGCACTATGTCAACGGCCTGCGTATTACCGACGATGAGGCGCTGACCTGCGTCAAGGAGGCGGTGGGCAGCGTGCGGGTGGAAATCGAGGCCCTGCTGTCCATGGGGCTGGCCAATTCGCCCATGGCCGGAGCCTGTATCCGCGTCGCCTCCGGCAATGCCGTCATCGCCCGCCCACTGGGGGTGCACGAAGGCATGGATTATTTACACACCGGTGAAGTGCGGCGTATCGACCACGAGGCCCTGCGTGCGCAGCTGGATCAGGGCTCGGTGGTACTGTTGTCGCCCATCGGTTATTCGCCCACCGGCGAGGTGTTCAACCTCAGCGCCGAGGACGTAGCCAGCGCCGCCGCCATCGCCCTGCAGGCCGACAAGGTGTTGTATCTGGTGGAAGGCCCTGGCCTGCGCGACAGTCGCAAACGCCTGACACGCGAGCTGTCACTGGACGAGGCGATGCAGGTACTGGCCTCGCGCCGCAAGCTGCCAGAAGACATGCAGCGCATGCTGAGCAGCGCCGTCAATCTGTGCCGGCACCAAGTACGTCGCGTACATCTGATACCACGCCACGTCGACGGCGCCCTGCTGCAGGAGCTGTTCACCCGTGACGGCATCGGCACCTTGATCAGCACCGACCGCTACGAGGGCACGCGCCGGGCCACAATCGACGACGTCACCGGCATCCTCGAATTGATCGCCCCACTGGAGGCGGCCGGGCTGCTGGTGCGGCGTTCGCGGGAGCGGCTGGAAATGGAAATCGAGCGCTTCACGGTGGTCGAGCGCGACGGCATGATCATCGCCTGCGCGGCCCTGTACCCGCTCGACGACAGCGCTGCGGAACTGGCCTGTCTCGCCGTACACCCGGACTACCGTGACCAAGGGCGCGGCGACGCCCTGCTTCAGTATCTCGAACAAAGTGCCGTTGAAGCAGGCATCCGGCGCCTGTTCGTGCTCTCGACCAAGGCCTCGCACTGGTTCCGCGAGCGCGGCTTTGCGCAGGCCGAGCCAAAGACGCTGCCAGCAAAGCGGCAGACCATGTACAATTACCGGCGTAATTCAAAGGTATTTGTGAAGGCACTGACGTAATGTCCGCTAAAGCGTATGGACGGTAACAATCGCGGACAAAAAAAAGCGACCGAAGCCGCTTTCTAAATGTTTTATTATGACTAGTTAGAATCCGGTAGCTTCCTCCCACCAGATGCTTACGACTGTACTGGATGGCCCCGGGCAAGTCAACTACCTGAACACCGACTGAACGGATTTCCCTCTGCATGCTGGACAAACTGCGCACCCATCTGGCCCACGCCGACGCCCTGCCCACACTGGCCGTGCTGGGGCTGTGCAGTGGCCTGCTGGCAGGCGGCGTGATCGTCCTTTTCCGTATTCTCATCGACTCACTGCAAATGAGCTTCCTGCCCGGCGGCGACGTAGAAAATTACGAGGGTCTGTCGGCCTTCTGGCGCTTCAGCCTGCCGGCCCTTGGTGGCCTGTTCATCGGCCTGCTGTTCCAGCTTGCCGGCGGCGCGCAAGTGGGCGTGGTTCATGTGCTGGAGCGGCTGGCCTATTTTCAGGGCCATCTGCCACTGCGCAACATGCTACTCCAATTTGTCGGCGCCGCAATGAGCATCGTCAGCGGTCACTCGGTGGGCCGTGAGGGCCCCAGCGTACACCTCGGCGCAGCCTGTGGCAGCCTGCTCGGCCAGGGCCTGCAGCTGCCCAACAACAGCATCCAGATCCTGCTTGCCTGCGGTGCTGCCGCCGCCATCGCCGCCTCCTTCAACACCCCCATCGCCGGGGTCATCTTCGCCATGGAAGTGATCCTGATGGAATACACCATCGCCGGCTTCGCCCCGGTGATCCTCGCCGCAGTAACCGCCACCGCCGTCAGCCGCGTGGCATTCGGCGCGGCGCCGGCCTTCATCGTACCGCCCATGGACATGGTTTCGCTGCTGGAACTGCCGTACATGCTGGTAATGGGCATCGCCATCGGCGCGCTGGCGGCCGTGTTCATCGGCCAGCTACAGCGTGTCACCCTGTTCGGTACGCGCTTCCCCATCTGGCAACGCATGACCCTGGCCGGTATCTTTGTTGGCCTGTGCGGGCTGTTCGTGCCGGCGGTGATGGGTATCGGTTATGACACCGTGAACGCTGCCATGCTAGGTGAGTTGGGGCTGGGCTTCCTGTTGCTGGTGATGGTCTTCAAGGTGCTGGCCACCACCGTGGGACTGGGCCTGGGGCTGCCGGGCGGACTCATCGGCCCGACCCTGGTGATCGGCGCCTGCGCTGGCGGCGCCCTGGGCATCGCCGCGGAATACCTGTTCCCGGGCCAAGTGGCCTCACCCGGCTTCTACGCCATGCTGGGCATGGGGGCGATGATGAGCGCCACCCTGCAAGCGCCGCTGGCGGCACTGATGGCGCTGCTGGAACTGACCTACAATCCCCACATCATTCTGCCAGGCATGCTGGTAGTGGTAGTATCGGATATCATCGCCAGCCATGTCTTCGGGCGCGACTCGGTATTCCTCACCCTGCTGCGTGCACGTGGCCTGGACTACCGCAGCAACCCGGTGGCACAGGCCCTGCGCCGCGTCGGCGTGGCCAGCGTAATGGACACCTCGCTGGCCACCACCACACGGACACTGAGTCACTCGGCGGCGGAAAGTCTGCTCATCGATGAGCCGCTTCATGTGCTGGTACTCGAGGATGGACAGCCGGTATCATTACTACTGGCGGCAGATCTGGCACGCCATCTGACGGCCCGCCCCGGCGAGGCGGAAGTGGATTTGCTGGAGATCCCCGCTCAGCGCGACGACATCCGCCCCATCGGCATGCAGGCCACCCTGCAACAGGCATTGGACGAGATGGATGAACACAAGGTCGATGCCCTCTACATCATCCGTGGCGGCGACATCATCGGCACCCTTTCTCGACAAAGCGTCGAGGCACATTATCGCCAGCCGTAAAAACTGCAACAAGAGAGAAGAAAAACATGCTGTGGCTCAAAGCGTTTCACGTCATTTTCATGGTGACTTGGTTTGCCGGACTGTTCTATCTGCCACGGCTATTTGTCTACCATGCCATGAGCGACGATGCTATCGGCAACGAACGCTTCAAGGTCATGGAGCGCAAGCTGTTGATTATGACGCACATCGGTGGGGCGCTGACGACCCTGTTCGGCCTTATCCTGCTGGCCGGCTACGCCTGGGAAGCCTACAAAGGTGAAATGTGGCTGCACATGAAGCTGGTCCTGGTGCTGGCGCTGATCGGTTATCACATCTGGTGCGTGAAACTGGTCAACGACTTCAAGCACGACCGCAACACCCGCGGCAACGTGTTCTATCGCTGGTTCAACGAGGCGCCGGTGCTGGCGCTGATCGGCATCGTACTGCTGGTGTACATCCGGCCTTGAGGATTGAGCCTCGCTGCGACATTCAGCAAATGACAATCTGCTACTGAGCTTCCGTAATCGCAGCGCCTGCACAGCGAAGATTTTACCGGGTTTTCTTTCACTCACCGTTCCAGCTGCCATCGTTCCACAATCTTTTTCAGCTCATAACCCGCCTTCGCAAAAGAAATATCGCGGTACTCTTCATCCCCGAAATCCATACCATCCGCCGCTACAAATTGCATATCCACCACGCCCATAAAACCAAAAACCGTGCGCATATAGGGCTCTACATGATCAAAACTTTCCATTGGAGTTCCTTTCGTGTAAATCGCCCCCTTGGCAACAATCACCACCATTTTTTTTCCGCTCAGAAGTCCTTCGAATCCCCCATCTGGCATTACTCTGAATGTCCGCCCAATCCTCACAAGGTTGTCAATGTAGGCTTTAAGCGTTGAAGGAACACAGAAGTTGTACATCGGCACACCAAACGCCAAATGAGTTGCACTGAATATCTCGTCGATCAATTGATCAGACTCTTCCAATACAGCAACCATTTCACGCGTTCTTTTCTCTGGCGAGGTGTAGTTGGCAGTGATGTAGTCGGCAGAGGGATGTGACGGTGGGTTTTTTCCCACATCCCGCCACGCAATCGCTTCACCAGGGTGGTAGTCACGCCAGGCAGCAGAAAATTGATCGACGAGCAAACGGCTTCTGGAACTTTCATCCCTGACACTGGAATTTATACACAACAACATATCAAGCCCTCCTAAAACAATTTCCCATGAACCCGCAAAAACATAATGGTAACTATTACTGTTTCTAATTATTTACCGATCAAAAGCCCACTGTCAACCCCTATTACCCCATCAACATTACAACCCGTCAACAACGACCTGGTGACCTGTACCCACACTGGCGCAAGCCAATGTCCAGGGGTTTCAACCACTGGATTCCGGCCGACGCCGGAATGACGATATTCGCAGCAAGCTGCGGGGAATTGACCCGCAGGGATTAAAACTCAGTGCCTTTCAGCGCTGACTAGCCTGTTTGCGCAAGCGGACGCACCCCGGCTTCGGCCAGGACTTGGCCGAGGGTTACCTTTTCAAAATACTGATACATGGCCTGGTCTGCTTCCATGAAGACCTTTTCGAGCACTTTTTCGACCGCCACACCCTCTTCGCATTTTGCCGCAGGAAAACCATGACGACGGGTAAATTCACCGTTTTGCCGCACCGCCTTCAATACATCCAGCAGTGTTATTTTTCCTGGGTCGTGAACCAGAAAATAGCCGCCTTTCAAACCCGGCTGTGACCTGACAATGCCGTCCTTTACCAAATGCACCAGGGTGCGCCGCACGACCACAGGATTGACCGATATATTTTCAGCGATAAAGCTTGCCGTAACCAACTTTGGCGCCACACACGCCAAAACGGAGACACTGTGCAAGGCAACCGCAAAAGATTGTTCAACTGACATTCAAAACCTTTTCTCATCATGTTGTGTCAATATCCCACCCGCCACAGCCAGCCGGTGCCATGCCGTCGTACCCTCACTCCTTGCCTGCGTCCTGCGTTCGTTCCCCGTCTGGCGCTTTTTTCAGGCACAACAGTGATGGAAATGAAACGTCAGACTATCATCGTCTGCCACGGTCGCCCCACCGCCCCATGCTTGGCGGTATCCACCGTGTGCAACCAGCGCTCGGCATCCAGCAGATGCTGGGCCCAGTGCAGATAGAAACTGTTCTGCCAGTCGCCCACCGCCCGGCCGGGGTCGGCGGGATAGGCCTCGAGCAGAGTCAGGCCCCGCCGCAGATCGAAATACATGTCCGTGAGGTCATCGGCCAGGCGGTCACAGAGACGCGCCAACAGGCGATATTCACTGCATGAAGACCATAGCAGGGGGTTGGCATACAGTCTGTCATGCAAGCGCATGTAAAGTTCGAAGCGCTGCTCGTCATCGGGCAGGGTATAGACCGCGTAGCCATTGTGCGGCTCAGCCAGCGCAATCACCGCCACATGCAGCCGCGGCAACACTTTTTCAAGCTGTAACCACCATGCCCGACCCAGGCTGTCCGGCTCGAAATCATCGATCAGACGACAGTATTCCTCGGCGACCCGCGCCATCTGTCCACACTGCGAAGAAATTGCTTCCACCACCGACCTCCACCATCACCTATTATCCGCACAGGAAAAAGTGTAGACGACATCCCCGGCACTTGCAGATTACCCAGGCACAGGACATTACACTAAACTCGCTATATCAAAAACGGAGCATGATCCCATGAGCAACAACCCCAACCCGCCCATTGCCATGTCCTTCGCCGGCATGGATCCCAGCGGCGGCGCCGGCCTGCAGGCCGATATCGAAACCCTCGCCAGCTTGGGTGTACATAGCACCCCGGTGGTCACCGCCATCACCGTGCAGGACACGCAGAACCTGTTACGCTACGAGGCCGTGGACACCCCGCTGCTGGTGGAACAGGCGCGAGCGATATTAGAAGACATGCCGGTCGCCGCTATCAAGATCGGCATGATCGGCAGCGTGGAAAACGTCGAGGCCATTCACACCATCCTCATGGACTACCCCAACCTGCCGGTGGTGCTCGATCCACTGGTGAGCGCCGGCGGTGGTGGTGACCTCGCCGACGGCGACATGCTCAACGCCATGGCCAGCCTGCTGTTTCCGCTGACCACCGTGCTCACCCCCAACAGCAACGAGGCACGCCTCTTCGCCCCCGAGGCCGACACCCTCGACGCCTGCGCCATGGAGCTGCTGGAGATGGGTAGTGAATACATACTCATCACCGGTACCCACGAGGCCACCCCCAACGTGGTCAACGGCCTCTACAGCGGCCACCGCGTCATCGAGACCTACACCTGGGAACGCCTGCCACACAGCTACCATGGCTCCGGCTGTACCCTCGCAGCCGCCATCACCGCCCTGCTGGCACAGGGCATGGAACCCGTCACCGCCATCC
>JALTPW010000649.1 GCA_026999335.1 Chromatiales bacterium | reverse complement strand
CCTAGTGAGCTGATACTGGAAATTGGTCGCTTACAGCCGGACTCTCCTCTTTCGAATGCCCTGATGCTGCACGGTTTACCCGATTCAGAACAGTACCTAGTGTGGTGTAACGTATAAAGAACGCCTATTCAGCGTGGTGAGAAGCCGTTAGCTGCAAGGCGCATCTCGTAGGGAAAGGCCATTAACGGTGAACTGCGCCTTGTCTTGCGGCATTCGCTCTGCGAAAGCAGGATATCGAAGGGAGCCGACTGAACCTTGAAAAACTTGGTGTACCGTCATTCCCGCGCAGACAGGAATCCAGCGTGTAGAAAATTGCAAACACCCTGAATGAATCTCGCTGGCGAAAATCGGATCCCAGCCTCTGGATTGCAGCTAAAAACAAGCTGGAATGACGATAATCGCAGCAGATTACGGAGAATTCGACCCGAAGAGATCAAATGTAACCTAAAGGTGAACCCATGTTTATGATACATAGGAAAATTACGCTTACTACACTGTTTTTATTGACCGTGTTAGCACAGGCGCACGCAACAACCGTGCCTTACAAGAATTTCGACAACCTTGTAGACGAAGCCGAACATGTTGTGCTGGGCACGATTTCAGAAATGAACGTTAAAAAACAGAAAGGGGAAATTTATACAGTCATCACCCTCAAACAAGCCTCTACCATTGGTAGTACAGGACAAACCAAAACTAAAAAACCCATACAAATACGCTATAAAGGCGGCGCACTCTATCAGCACGGCAGAAACGGTCAAATCATTGGTGTCGAAGGCTCAATGGCTGATGGAACACCTGAATTGTCCGTAGGTGACAGGGTGATACTGTTTATCAGCAATAATGGTATTGCCGATATGCCCATACATGGCTGGGGTCAAGGTGTATTTCATATCGATGAAGCTGAAGGCGTCAACGATGTCGATAGAACTCCTGTTGTCGGTATTGATGGCGCCAACATCGTCCTAAAAGCCCAAAATGGACTTTTGATCAATGGCAGGTCAGTAATCACGAAAACCTTAAGCAATGCCGCCACACCGGTTTTGCTAGACTCTGACGGTGGTGCAGATACACTTGTTACTGGCGAGAAAGAAACAGAATCGGCAAATAATAAGCTTGCCAGCTATTCAGCAATGCATGTTTCCAACTTTGTATCAATGATACAGGAGCGGAAAGCAATGAAAACTGACAGACTTATGTCATCAACAGAAAGCACGTCCAGCCTCTTTACTCTTCCTGATATAACAGAAAGAAATGCTGATGCCAGCATGACAGGAAGAAGTGTAAAAATGACTTCCACAATGGAAGTCGATGCTATCGACACAACTCCAGTTAAACCGCTCAGCAGACCGGAATCCATGAAAACGGGTGAATAACCAATCTGGTTATATCGAAAATTCATTGTTTTTTAAACATGAGGTCGCTAAAAGTGAAAAGTTTAAAGGAAAAAACTGTGCTGGCAGCCGTATTGTTATTGTCGACCATAACAATCACGGTACAAGCGGCGGGATGGCGTACATGCGACGGCAAAAAACAACACTGGAAAAGTGACTGGACAAATATGTACATCTCGACGACCAGTATGCCTATTGGTAGCGTTTGGGACTTGCGCACTCAATGGATGATGAGCGAGTGGAATAGCGTGGGAGGCAGCAATTTTAAATTTTACGTGGGACGTGATACCGATGGCAGCCACAACAGCAGCAATGGAAAGAATGAAATCTATTTTGAGAATAAACCGAGTGAAACCTATTTGGGTGTGACACGGCTTCGCTGGAATTGCTACTGGTTTTTTGGCACAAAATACGGGTATAAAGAAGCCGATATTGGCATAAACACCCGTTACTCCTGGACGACCTCAGACTTCACCGGCAGCGTAACGGGTTCACCTTATAACTTTGAATTGGTAATGCTTCATGAGTTGGGGCACGCCCTTGGTTTAAACCATTATGACGGCCGTCCCGACATCATGAACACCTACTATTTCAATGGTGGCCCGAATGGCCACTATAATGCTGTAGAACCCCATGCAGATGATCGCTACGGTGTGCGAATTCTCTACCCTGACAGCTCGACAGATCGCGATGTTTCCGTATCGCGCTTCCGTAATGCTGGAGGCGGCAATAGCACCATCAACAGGGTATATACGACATGGGGAGGCATTACCTCAGCCCTTACGAGAAACAATCAATATGATGTGAAATACACCCTGGAAAACCTCGGGACACAAACTGAAATTGCCAACATTAAATTTTATATATCTACCAACTCCTATATTTCCACAATCGATACTTATCTGGGCTCGACAACGTGGAGCATGCCCAGTGGCTCATACGCAACTGCCAACAAACGCATTACTGTACCTGCGAACTTAAGCCCTGGAACATACTATATTGGTTATCGCGCTGACCCCAGCAACACAATTCCAGAAAGCAATGAGAGCAACAATCATGTTTCTCTGCTAAACGCAATAACCATCAACTAAACAGGAGGCAGAACACCAATCTTTGCAGTCCTGAAAAAACACCAAGAAAACAAGTAGGGAGGGGATCTCCCCCTCCAAAACAAGAGGAAAAGTCACAGCTTCAATGAGACACATCTGCCAATAACGAACTATTCGGATTACAGAAGAGAAAACAACCTTCCAATTGACTCAGGGATAGCGAAGAAGGCGTATAAAATACTCATCGAACAGCGTTTGTGTCACTCTTGCAGTAAGGTGAAAAAGATAAAAGACTGACACAGTAAGGAATGATGCATGAGAAATTTCTATCTTTTCATTGTCCTGTTCACATTAAGTTCATGTGGAGCAAAAGAATATAAAAGTGGAATTGACTTTGATGATTTTCGCAATAAGGTTAAAAATACAGCCGGAATCAATGCCATAGATTGTGGCCAGGTTGAAATTTCCTCGAATCAACTCACAACAAATACCTGTGTTGCAGAATCTTTTTTACGTCAATCGCCATTTTTTGGGATTTATAAGGGACAGGGAACAGACTCTTCGGTTGCCACTGGAATAGCATTTGGGGTGGACTATAAAGTTCATTTTTTATATTTTGACAGTGACCCTTCTGGAGGCGGAAAAAAAGACAATGGAAAAATAAGCCAGAGTGAATGCTTAAATGCGAAGCTCGGAGGAAGTGTGGATGTTGATTATTATGACTTGTTTTCATGTGATCAGCCTTCGGCAACCTCTAATTAATTCTGGATTACAACCGAATCCGACATTTTCTTGGGTCTGTACCCAGATTTATCAAAGAAAATACAATGTATTTTCACTCAACAACCACTCGCTAAAGCGGGTGGGTTAGTTTTGCGGGCAATGGGATCCGGCAATGGGGTCTGCGGCAATGGGGTCATGCGGCAATGGGTGTAGTTCCTTTAGAACGACGAGATTCATGATAAAAGATCTATATACCCGCACCAGAAAAGGTGTAATTTCTCTTTTTCGATGCTTCCTTATGGTGTTTCCAAT
>JALTPW010000648.1 GCA_026999335.1 Chromatiales bacterium | reverse complement strand
GCCGAACCTGCTGACACTGTTCGTGCTGCCGGTGTTGTACGGGGTGTTTTCGCGGGAGAAGATAGAATGCTGAGGGAAATCATCGCGGGCATGGCCCGCTCTACGATGAGATGAGGTCGTTTAACCCTCCCGTAGGAGCGGGCCATGCCCGCGATCAATGCCCACGGCGAATTCACGCCAACGCCTGAAAATCACATGACACCAAGGCCGCACCCGTATCCGTCCTGAATATCCGCCCTGAACCCTCGGATTCAGGTTGCTGATACCCGATAAATTTCAAGAATGAGTTTTTCGCTTGGTGCTTGAAAACCTCTGCCCATTCCTCTATATTGTGCCTCAAGTCCGACTAAATCACTGCATATGGTGGTTTTGATCAACAGGGAACCTGGTGTGAATCCAGGACTGTCGCGCAACGGTGTTGGGGAATGACTCTTATCCCCTAAGTCCGGATACCTGTCGGAAAGGTGAACTTTTGCACGGTTTTGCAAGAGTTTTTAACTGGGCCTCGCGTTAAGGTTTCAGGTTGAGTGCGCTTATTGGCAACTATCTGCCTTGTCGGGCGCGCTTTTTTCCTGCCCTGCGTTCGGCCCCACTATTATCTTGAGGGCCATATGCATACTAACGCGTCATTAGCAACGGCAACAAAAACCACCGAAGACTCCCGCTACCAGGTCATTCGCCGTAACGGTCAGTTGACCGAATTTAATGCCTCCAAAATTCAAGTTGCTGTCACCAAAGCTTTTTTGGCCGTGGAAGGCAGCCAAGCAGCTGATTCCCACCGCATTCGCGAAATTGCTGAGCAATTGACCAATCAGGTGAGAGACGGATTGTTTCGCCGTCTAGCGGATAGCGGTACCGTACATATTGAAGATATTCAGGATCAGGTTGAGCTGGCGCTGATGCGGAATGGCCACCACAAAATTGCTCGTGCTTACGTGCTTTATCGGGAAGAACACACCCGCCAACGCAAGGAATCGGCAGTGGATGGCAGTGAGCAACCCATCAACGTCACCTTGCCTGATGGCCGTAAACAAGCGTTAAAAATAAGCCAGCTAAAAAAGGTGATTGACGAGGCTTGTGCGGGTTTGGATTACGTTGATACCGAACTCATTTTGCAAGGTGCGCTACGCAATCTGTTTGATGGTATCGCGCAACGAGATATTGCTACCGCACTGGTGATGAGTTCACGCACTCTGATAGAGCGCGAACCGAATTATTCCCATGCGTCTGCGCGTCTATTACTCGATGCCATGCGCCAAGAGAGCATGCAATTTCTGAATAAGGGTTCGCTGCCCCACATTGATCAACAGTCGATGGCAAGGCAATATGCGGACTATTTTGGTGATTACATCACTCGCGCTATCTCTCTGGAATTACTTGATCCTGAACTGAGCCGTTTCAATTTAAAGCGTCTTGGTCAAGCGATCAAATCCGAGCGAGACCTCCAGTTTACTTATCTTGGTTTGCAAACCCTGCATGACCGCTACTTTATCCATAGTGATAATCAGCGAATGGAACTGCCACAAGCTTTTTTTATGCGCGTGGCAATGGGGTTGGCGATTAATGAAATTGACCGTGAAGCGCGTGCTATCGAGTTTTACCTGCTGTTGTCGTCATTTGATTTTATGAGTTCAACCCCTACCTTGTTCAACTCCGGCACCTTGATACCCCAGCTTTCATCCTGCTATCTCTCCACCGTACCGGATGAACTGGAAGGCATTTATAACGCCATCAAAGACAATGCCTTACTTTCTAAATTTGCTGGTGGTTTGGGCAATGACTGGACGCAAGTACGTGGCCTTGGTTCGCACATCAAAGGCACCAATGGTGAGTCGCAGGGGATTGTGCCTTTTTTAAAAGTTGCCAATGATACGGCGGTTGCCGTTAATCAAGGCGGTAAGCGCAAAGGCGCAGTCTGCGCTTACCTGGAAACCTGGCATATTGATATCGAAGAATTTCTCGACCTGCGCAAAAATACTGGCGATGAACGCCGCCGCACCCATGATATGAATACGGCTAACTGGGTGCCCGATCTCTTTATGGAACGCGTCGCCGATGACGCAGAGTGGACGCTGTTTTCCCCCGAAGAAACCCCGGACTTGCACAACCTGACTGGCCAAGCATTTCGTGAGCAATACGAGGCATATGAAGCCAAAGCTGATCGCGGTGAAATAAAATTGTTCAAGCGCATTTCAGCCGTAACCTTATGGCGTAAAATGCTAAGTCAGATTTTTGAAACCGGCCATCCCTGGCTGACCTTTAAAGACCCTTGCAATATCCGTTACAGCAACCAGCATGTGGGCGTGGTACACAGCTCCAACCTCTGCACCGAAATTACCTTACACACCTCGGAAAAAGAAATTGCGGTCTGCAATTTAGGTTCGGTTAATTTGGCCGCGCATGTCACTGAAAATGGTCTTGACACAGAAAAGCTGCAACGCACCATCAAAACAGCTATGCGCATGCTGGACAACGTCATTGAATATAACTACTACGCCGTGCCTCAAGCACGCAATGCCAACCTGCGTCATCGTCCCGTGGGTTTGGGTCTGATGGGGTTTCAGGATGCACTCTACAAACTCAGCTTGCCTTATGCATCATCAGAAGCGGTTGATTTTGCAGATAAATCAATGGAGGCCATTTCGTATTATACCCTCACAGCATCCTCTGATTTAGCAGCAGAACGTGGTCGTTACTCGACCTTTGATGGCTCGCTCTGGAGCCAGGGCATTTTGCCTTATGACTCCCTCAATAAGCTCAGAGAAGCGCGAGGTCGTTTTTTGGATGTGGATGAGTCCATATCTCTGGATTGGGACAGCCTGCGCGAACGCATTAAACAAGTGGGAATACGCAATTCAAACTGTATGGCCATTGCCCCTACAGCGACTATATCCAACATTTGTGGCGTTTCTCAATCCATCGAACCGACGTATCAGAATCTATTTGTAAAATCTAATCTCTCAGGTGAGTTCACGATGGTTAATCCCTATCTGGTTGACGATTTGAAGGCGCTGGATTTATGGGATGACGTTATGGTTAATGACTTGAAATATTTTGATGGCTCAGTCAGTCGTATTGAGCGTATTCCTGAAAGACTTAAACAAAAATACGCCACGGCGTTTGAGATCGATTCCCGCTGGTTAATTGAAGCCGCCAGCCGTCGTCAAAAATGGCTGGATCAAGCCCAATCCCTTAACCTTTATCTCGCCGAACCTGATGGGAAAACACTTGATAGTTTGTACAAGCTGGCCTGGCTGCGTGGTCTTAAAACAACGTATTATCTGCGCACCTTAGGCGCGACACATGTTGAAAAGAGTGCGGCGCATGCTGTGAATGATGAACCTGTAGCAGTTTGCTCAACTGATAATCCTGACTGCGAAGCCTGCCAATAAAGGAGAAAATTATGTTGCACTGGGACGAGCCCTTAAAAACCTCACCGACCAAAGCAAAAAAAGAGACGCTGGAACCCGCCGTGAAA
>JALTPW010000647.1 GCA_026999335.1 Chromatiales bacterium | reverse complement strand
TCCGACCCGAGACCAACCTGTGAAGCTATCACTGACCGCCTTCAAGCATGCTGCCAAGCGGCGTCTGATGCAGACGGGTCTATACTTCCATTCTGACCACGGAGCCGAATATGTGGCGACGAAGTACCGCAACTAGCTGAAAGGCAAGGGTGTCTCATTTTCCCATCAATTCAAGGCGGAGCGTATACACAGGAATGAGTATATGACCGAGAAACAGTTGCGGCAGTGATCAGTGAATATCGCGGGTGCCAGGCGGATGGTTGTTGAGTATTCCTTTCGTCGGGGTAGTGGTCAGTCCAACTGCAACTCGATCATGCCATTAATAGATACCGTGACTGTTTGCGCACCGGCTTCGAAGCTGGGTGAGGTGCGCATATCAGCCATCGTCGCCATCTCCGCACGCATCATTGGCTGCATCGGTGCCCCCCCGGTATTAATGGCCATTTGTACTACCCGATAACGGCTACGCCCCATCTGCTTCGCCACCAGCTCTGCACGTTGCTGAAAAAGCGCAATCGCCTCGGTGATCAGGCTTTCCTCCACCGCATTGCGGCGCTGGGCAGAGATACGATACCCCACCCTTCCCACCGCCAGCCGTTCCTGCAGCTTGCCGATCAGCTGGCTCAGTTTGGCAATATCCCTGCTTTCCAGGCGCAAGCTTTGCCGTACCCGCCAGGCCGACAGGCGCTGTTGCTGATAAACAGGATTGGTCTGGTAACCCAGCGTCTGCACCGTAATCCCGCTGACCTTTTTGGCTTCACCGATGGCCCACTGGATGGTCGAATTCACTTCTTCAGACAGCAACGATGGATTACTGCCCTCGCGGTACACAGACAGCGTCGCCTCAAGAATATCGTTATCGACCTCATCCGAGGCCGCCGCCACCAGACTGATACGGTCGTAGTGCGCATCATCATCTTTGGCGCTGGCAACAGCCACCGTTGAAAGCAATAATAAACAGCCAATCACATAAATTGACAAAAGGTAGGGCAGGCGAAATGCCGGCATGGTTCTCTCCTGATCATGTTCATAAAATCGTTCCGGCAATGCTAATATAGATTGGTAGCACCTCGCAGCCTTATCATAAACTTTATTTCAAAATAAGGAAAATCCTTCAAAATGGATAAGCACAAATTCATATTGAAAGCTGCCGACATCACCGCGATGCCCGGCGAAAAGAGGATTCATTTCCTCAATCCCAATGCCGTGCGTATCAACAAATCCCTCGGTGACGCCGTGGGACTGACACAGCTCGGCGTACACATTATCAGCGTGAAGCCCGGCTGCGACACGACGGAATATCACAAACACTATTATGAAGAGGAATGTATCTATATTCTCGCAGGTCGGGCCACAGCCATCATTGAGGGGGAGCGATATACCGTGGGGCCGGGAGATTTTCTTGGCTTTGCGCGCGGTATGGCGGCACATAATATCATCAATGATGGCGATGAAATACTGCAATGTCTGGTGATGGGGCAGCGACTGGAACAGGATGTGGCCGATTACCCGGACAAGGATATGCGCTTATATCGCAACAGTAGTCGATGGGATCTGGTGAAACTGGCGGACATCAGTGAAGTGCAGCGTATCGTGCTGCCGCCGGACAAACCTTTGTAGGGAAATAGCCTGTTCCGCAAATGAATGCGAAGAGGTGCAGATCATATATTTTGGGAGCTGTAGAATCAAGAACTCGCCTAAGAGCGCCTACTTTTGCTGTGCTAACATCGCCATAAAACTGCGAATTCAAGTGAAAAATAATCCATGGAAAGCAAAACCAGAGGTAAAAAGTCAGCGATAAAAATGCACGCCAATTGACGGTGTAATACTGTTCACAATTCCTCCCTGCTCTAATCGAGATTGACGAAAAGCCATCTCTAAGGCAATACCAATACCTTTTACATCGAATTCCCAGCCAGCACCGACATAAACATGGTAGCCATCTATGTCACCAATAGAGCCGTTGGTATTCAGGCGGGAATATCCCAAACCAAGCCGGGAAAACAGACTGGGTGCAATATCACGATGATAGTATTTTCCCTCCATACCCAGCGTTATCAATTTAATTTTATTACTGATCCTTGCGTCATAGTCACCATTGGCAGAAGCCGAACCAATGATAGGATTAAAAGCCAAACCAATTGAATAAATCCGGGGCTTTTCCCACCATACATTGATGGTATTACTTAGGCCTCGATAGGAAGTATCGTCACTATTATTCAAACTGACATTATGGAAATCAAAATGCTCACGAGCACGGACTTTAATGTCTCCAGCTGTGACTTTCTCAAACATTACCAACACAATAAACGCCACAATGAAATTAATCGTTAATTTTTTCATAAATTCTCCGTAACTACTCAGCCCACCCGTCAAGCGCCTCAGGAATGGAAATTAAATAATTTATACAAGTGGCGCTCTGATTTAGTTTGTATTCGCCGGCCAAAAGCAGGCTCTTTAAGAAAAGCGCCTACTTTTAGTGTTTACCCAGAATAGTCTCAGGTTTTGTGTTTTGCCTTTTTGAGGCTATCTTTAATATATGGGGCTAGACTATAGGAAAAAGAGGACGGAGGGATTAAATATTAACCATTTGTTTTTCTTTCGATCGATGGCCGTCCGCGCTTCATTCGTCCGAGCGTGATGCCATATTGTTGTTCAAGTTGCTGGCGAAAGAGATTGTCACCGATTGGTTGACAGTAATGAGCCGCCTTGCGAATAACGTGTAAGTCTTCCTCGCTGAGTTGGTTTCTGAATAACTCACGGTAGGCGTAACAACGTTCGCTATTCTCCTGCCCAAGGCGCAGGTACTCTTCATGTGGTTGTAACCATGAGCTGCCACCCCATGCATTTATGCCATAGCTCGACCATTGATACTCCTCCGGTCGGGCGACCATATCTGCTCGCACAGGGTTTAGTTCGATATACCGCATACAGATCAACAAATAGCGGCCAGTTTGCACCAAGCTGGCTCTATGACGGCCCTCCCATAGGGTGCCGGTGCGCCCATAGGTTTTGTTGATGTACTGTGCATATCGGCTGCCTACAACTCTCATCGTTGTGGAAATGCTTGTTTCATGCTCTGGAGTGGCTAGAAAGTGGATGTGATTAGTCATGAGGCAATAGGCATGAATAGCGACCCCATACCTGCGAGACAGCTTCTTCCAGAGTTCTAAGTAGAATTGATAATTATCGGGCTCAAGGAAACAGGCTTCCCGATTATTACCTCTCTGGACAATATGGTAAGGAAGGCCTGGAAGATACATCCTTGCTCGACGCGGCATTGCAATTCCTTTGCTATATTTGAGATACGAGTAGGTAGGTACGAGGATAACAGAACGTGACAATTGGTTAAAATTTAATCCCTCCGTCCCCTTTTATTACGAGAACTGACCCCACTCTCGACCCACTCTCCGTGAGCCATTGGGCTATATCCAGGTTCGTGCATGACAGCTGTGTGCAATGATAGGCGGTATGGGAGGCG